>RFNX01000446.1 GCA_009926905.1 Flavobacteriales bacterium | reverse complement strand
GTATTGAATCGACATTTGTAGGTTTTTGGAAATATTGCGTTGGTAGCCAAAATTCCAAGTGTAGTTTACTCCTGGTTTTAACGATTCTAATAATTCAAAACCCACAGCAGAATTGGTGTTTCCGGTGTAGTTCATTCCGATCATTTTAAATTCTCCTTGTAAACTTCCTTTGTCGGTTTGATTGTATTTTGCTGAACTTCCAATCTCTTTTATTAGACATTTTTCTCCGCCTAAAGCAAGTTCGTTTAGTTTGTTTGCTAAACGTCCGTCCAAAGTAATTCTGAAGTTGGTAGAAGGTTGAAAGCTAAAACTTGGCTGTATCAACTGATAGTTGTAATTGTAATTTCTACCGATTGTGTAATCTGCGCTAGATAATTTAGTACCGGATTGAGCTTTCATTTCAAATGAAAAAGTCGTGATGATGTTCCAACGCAAAGAAATTTCATGTGAGGCATTTTTCTTCGAATCAAATCCACTCGCTAAAAGTGTTTTATTTCTGACATCTTGAAAGGTATATTCAGCACTTACAACGCTCGATGTTCGGTTGAAAAACAATGAATTTCGCACAGTTGAACCAGCACTTACCAAGCGATTGTCGTCGACATTTGTTGCAAACGGATTGAAAGCGGTATTCGCATCGAAATTATTTAATTTGCGATTGATTCGAAGTCGAGCTTGGTCAGAAAACAACGAAAGCACTTTCAGAATTCCTTTTTTATTATTCCAAATTCGCTCTGGACGCCAATAAATACTTTGGTTGAATTCATTGGAATAGGTTTTTACATACGCATTACTTGGTGTGAAAACACGAATGTAACTCGCTTGGTCGATGTATTGCGCGATTTCAAATTCATTCAAATCTTTAACTCCGTCGTTGTTGTAATCAACCCACGTGTAAATTCCTTGTCCGTCGTTTACTTTCAAATACTGAAATTCTCGTTTTTGTTCTAAACCTGAACCTACTTCGTAAAAGGTATTCAATGTCAATGCAGATTTCCACCAGCGCGCTTCGTAATCGACTCTTCCAACCAATGAATTTTCAGGTGTTTGTGGTAATAAAATCGTATCGGAAACAACAAGCGAACGGTATGCTCCAAGAACAGTTAAACGTTGATTTTTCAAATCAGCTAATTTGATTTCTCCACCTGCTGTTCGTGCTTTTGCGACGGAAATTAATTTGGAACTATCTGAACGTTGGTCGTAGCGTTCGCGGTAGAATAATTTGTAATAAGATCCCGATGAATCGCCACTACTTGTGATGTAGAATTGTTGGTCGTAGAATTGATAACTGTTCGTTTTAAGGAAATTGTTGTTTTGAAATTTGTTGAGTTCGTGATCGTCGGTGAATCCAACTTTAAAGTATTTTAAATCCTTGCTGATAGTTGCTCGGTGTCGCAAAAAATTGTTGTTATCAATTGCACTTGAATACAAGGCACTCGCATCCCATTTTGCTTCCCAGCCATTTTGTTTCCAATTTCCTTCGCTCGCCAATCGATTTCCTTTATAGTCATTACCGATTGAAAAATGTTGACCTTCCAAATTGATGCTTCCAAATTTTTTGTTTTTCAAGTTGGAACCAACGTTTGCAGCCAATTGATTTCCAGTATAGCCTCTGTTTCGAGTGTTCCAATCTCGATCGAATTCCACGAGTCGGTATTGCTCAATGGGACTAAAATGAAGCGTTAGAAACTCAACTTCAGCTTTACTTTCAATCGACCAATTTTTGACGCTATCTTTTCCAAATTCAAGATGATGAGAAAGCTTTGTCTTTTCAGCAAAACCTTGATTGTCTTCGTTGTTAATGGTAGAGAATGTGTTTAAATCCATGGTTGAAATAGCCGCTTCGCTCTCAATTGTTAGTCCTTTTCCAAGTTTTATTTTCGCACCAGAACTAACCACTTGATTTTGCTTTGGAGTAACGATTAAACGCGAAGGAGCATATTGACCTTGTGGAATTCCGTTGATTGGTTCCACCCATTTATAGACTTTTCCCAAGGCATTGTAAGAATCCAAGACGTAATTGCCTTTGTTTCCACCAACCAATTGGAAAGTTGCTCTGTATTTCGCTTGATTTGGATTTACGCTAAAAACCAAAACTGAATCATAGCTCAAAGAATCAGTTATTCGGTATAAAATCTGATTTTCAATGAACCCAACGGAATCAATGCTACTGATTCGAGCTAGGTTTAAATTATCGCCAATTTCGGATAAATATTGTTTTTGAGAACCACTTAGCGATTGCTGTAACGATTGATTCTTCGCGTCTTGTTCGCTGTAAGTATTCAACCAAAATTCAACATTTTCACTTTTAAAAGTTGTGGCAGTTTGAAATAAAGAACGGGCATAATTTTGATCGGAATATTGAAATTCAACGACAATTCTTGAATCTTTTGTGATTTGATTGCGCGATGTAAATGTCAATTCAGAAGTATTGTAGTCGATGACGTAATCAAATTCTTGTCCGCGTGTAAGCATTTTCCCGTCAATGTAAACGCGTTCCGTTCCTGCGAGGATTAAGATAAAAGGTTCATTTTCATTTCCAACCAAACGATACGGTCCTTGATTGGATTCAATTCCTTGAATGATTTGACGATTGAATTTCCCCTTTGATAAAGCACCACTGACTTGAGTTGTCCACTTGTTTTCTTTCGCTGTCAACCACGAATATTCTCCTGTTAAACCTTGCGCCCTTTTTTTGTAAGTAAGAAAATAACCTTTAGGTTTCGAAATCCAAAAATCTCCTGCAACGACTTTCAAATTGTCATTATAAATCTGAATAAATACTTGATCAAATTCTTGTAATTTATTCGTGTTTCCGTCCGGTTGAATGGGTAAATTGGCATCAGAAACGGAAGCGAGGACTTTTAAATTAGACGAAATATTTCCCGATAATTCTAAATTCAAAGACGAATTGATTCCTAAATCTTGATTGTTTCCAAACGAAACGCCACGAGAAATACTTCCGTTTTTGGTGAGTTCTGTTCCTCCAAAAACATCGTTGACGGAATAATTATTTTCGATTTTAAAAAGCTCACGATCTCCTTTATTTTCTTGATAAATGATGGATGAATCGCGTTTTTTATAAGTTTTAGAAAAATCGAAAGGTAAAACTTGAAATTTCAAAAGAATGGAATCCGAGTAGGAGTGAAGCAAGGTGAATTTTCCTGTACAGTAATCCAATTGATAATCTTTAGGTTTAAGAGTGTCTTTACCTTTTAAAGCAATAAATGAATTCGGGTAAATGGATAATGAATCGAGTTTGATTTGTTTTGAATTTCCAGCGATTTTGAGTTCACGCGAACTTGATAATTGCGACCAAGATTGCAGTGGAATAAGAATTAACAGAAGCAAAAAATAGAAGCACTTTCGAAACATCAATACGAAGATACGCGGTTAAGATAAATAAACGAATTTATTGCAGGTAGATTGCTTTTCATTTGAAATATCAAAACAAAAAAACCTGCCACCTTTGAAATGAAGAAATTAAAAAAACTCCAAACAAAAGCGACAGGCTCCTACCTACGTCTTAAATATCTATTTTGCTTTTTTCTTTGTAAAATCGAAATTGTAAACTGTTGAAATTAGTAAAGTATTATTTCGTTCATTTCTGATTCCGTCTGCTTTTTCAATGTATTGATTTAAAAAACCAACTTGTACGTTGAAGTCTTTATTGAATCTCCAACCTAAGGCAATGTTCAAGCGGTTTTGATCGAAAATGTTTTTACCAACTCCTTTACCGAAATTAACAAATACTTCATCGTTCACATTCAAAAACAAGGTATTGTCGCTCATTTCTTTTCTTGAAAGTGGCACCAAAACCATTCCTTTATAACGCACACGTTGACGGAAAATGTTATCACCTTTCGTTATTGAACCGTCTGTATTTTTGACATAATTTTCAATGAAACGTTGTTCTAAGCGATAACGGTTTTGAAATTCGATTCTTCCGTATTTAGTTTTCGTGTTTATTTGTTCCCAAATTCGATTTTCATTGATTTGATGCAGAATCGGTTGATCGCCATAAGGATAAGAAATGACCCATCCGTAACCAGCGGTGGCTGATAAATTTGGATTCACATAGTAATCTAATCCAATTCGCGCCAATGATTGTTGCCAATGATTGAATCCGTCCTCACGTCGCCATTGATATTCGGTGTGAATCCCAAATTTATTCGTGATTTTATGATTGCCTAAATAAGTTGCCCAACCATGATTTTGATTGCTAATAATTTTTTGACCAAAGTTTGTTCCTACAAATCCAAGTAAAAACAAACATATAACTATTATTTTCTTCATGGGTTATTTGTGGTGTTTTCTTTTAGTAGACAAATGATGTTTAGAACCATGAGCATTTTTGAATTCATCAAGCCCGAGGATTGTGAGGTGTCCACCTTCATTCTCAAAGTCAATCTTTAAATGGTGCAATGTTTCTATTACTGTATGATCCACTAAAACACATTTACGAACGTCAAAAACAACATCATCTGTATAAGGGAATTTCAATATTTGATTTTTCACTTTAATGAAATTACTGAATACTGCTGCTCCTTCAACACGAACTACGTTACCTTCAACTTTTGTTTTTGCATTGAATAAACTTGACAGAGTTACGCCACGAGCAATGTGTAATATAAGTTTTAACAAAATACCAGCACCAATTCCAATTAATAAATCTGTTGACAAAGTGAAAATGATTGTAACAACAAATACAGCGATATTATCAGCTCCGATTTTAGCCATGTGACCAAATTCTTTTGGATGCGCTAATTTCCAACCAACTCCGATTAACATTGCTGCCAATGCTGCTTTAGGAATTAAATCACTAAACGAAACCGCAAATAATAAAAACAATAAAATATAGAATCCATGGAAGAAATTTGCCCAACGCGTTTTACCTCCATTGCTAACATTTGCAGATGAACGCGCTACTTCACTAATCATTGGCAAACCACCTAATGTTCCAGCAACGATGTTACCAATTCCAACTGCAATTAAATCTTTGTTAGAATTCGATTTTCTTTTGTAAGGATCCAACATATCGATTGCTTTTACTGTCAACAAGGCTTCTAAGCTTCCAACTAAAGCAAACATGATAATGAATTTAATGAAAACAAATGTGTTAGAAAATCCGTCAAATGAGACTTTTACTCCAATGATATCAATTAATCCTTTTTGAAATTTAATAAAGGTTGGTATCCTTTAGTAATTACAGCACCAGCGGCATCTTTCACATCTGGAATGTTTTCAACATGTAAAAACATAGCCAAAGGAATTGCTACAATTAGAACGACAAGTGCAGAAGGGATTTTTTTAACGGCTTTAATTGGAATCATTGGCCACCCAAAGACAATGCCTAAACTCACTAGTCCAACAATTACTACATCTTTATGCTTGAAGAAATTTGCAAACGTATTTTTTAGTTCCATTAAGAGTTCCAGGGGTTCAACCATTGGTTTTCCTTCAGGTGTAACTGGGTTAAATCCTAAGAGAATATGCAATTGTTTACTAATGATGATGATACCAATAGCCGCTAGCATTCCATGTACAGCTGAAAGTGGAAAGAAATCAGCTAATGAACCAAGTTTTAGAATACCAAATAAAACCTGAATTACCCCTGCCACAACAACAGCTCCCAAAGCTAATTTCCAACCTAAATCGTTATCACCTTTTCCTAATTCTGCAACTGCTCCAGCAACAATAACAATTAATCCAGCAGCAGGGCCTTTGATTGTAAGTGGTGAACCAGCAATAAAGCTAACAAAAAGCCCACCAATCATTGCGGTTATTAATCCATAAATAGGAGTGAAGTCACTTGCTCCAGCGATTCCTAGACTTAAAGGAAGAGCGAGTAGAAATACAAGAAAACCTGAAACTGCGTCACTCGAAAAATTTTGTTTTAATCCTTCGAAGCCGTCTTTTGGTATGTTATGATGTTTTTTCATTTTATAATTTTTTTTAAAATATAATTATGAAGAGCGTTTCGCTACTTCGTGATATGTTTTAATGTGTGGTCCTAAAAATACTCTTGCATAGATTCGAATGGTAGCAAGTCCATTTATAATTAAACTCAAAGCTATAAAAAAAGCTAATCCAATTTGATTGTAATGTATGTGTGAAAATATTAAATCTTCACCAATAAATGAAGGAGTGATTGGAAATCCTGCTAAACCTAAACAGCAAAGCAAAAATAATATTGCTAATTTAGGATGTTCGTATGAATGCCCATAAAACTGGTCTAAACTTACCCATTCCTCTCTTCTTAGTCGATTCAGTAAATACATTCCTAATAAATATGCAACTGCGATTCCACTTAAATACCAAACATGATGAACGTAATCAAAATGCTCGTTGAATGATATTGCGATTGCAATCGTAAGGTGATTTAAGGCAATCAAACTCCAACTTTTGCGAACACTGTCCCTTTCTGTGAAGGCTTTAATTACTATCAGAAAACCTACAACGGCAAAGAAAACGGGTAAGCTGTGTCTATATTTCGCTGGAATATCGTCACCAAAAAACAAAAGAATCAAACCAATTAAAACAGTTCCTCCTGCGAAATAGAATACGTATTTAAAGTTTAATATTTTTAAACCACTTCCTAATTTCTTCAAAGGATTCCAGAGTAAGCTATAAAGCATACTGTCTAAATTCCATTCTTTTAAACTCAAAATATATAATGCATATTCAAATTTTTTCGGCCAAGTATCTTCAATAGTTTTCATTCTTGGAACAAATTCGTAGAATTGCTCACGGATTTTGTAACTCACAACTGAAGGCGAAACCAATAATTGATAGGTTCTTAAGAATGCGTTCCCTGCAATGTGAATTAATGCAATTTCTTCCAATCCAAGAGCGATTTCAATAAAAATTAAACCAATTTGTGCTATAGAAGCATAAGCGATTTGACTTTTTATGGAACTTTGAACCCTTGAAATTAAAGTAGCTACAACTGCAGTTAAAACTCCAGATAAAACCAAAAAGATTTTAAATCCTGTTTGAAATTCCCAAAATGGATACGTTCTCAAAAGCAAAAATGCACCAATGTGAACAGAAAGCGAACCGTAGAAAATCGCACTTGACGGTGTTGGACCTTCCATTGCACGAGGCAACCAAGATGAAAATGGTAATTGTGCAGATTTCGCGGCTGCAGAAATGTAAATCATCAAGGAAATTGATAATCCAACCAATGAATTTTGCATCAAATGCTCGTGTACTAAATGAGAATTATTCAATTTGAAAAATGAGATATTCTCATGCCACAAATGATGTGAAAGCCACATTGCAAGAATGATTCCAACGTCACCAACTCGATAAATCGAAAAGACTTTTACAGCATTTTTAACTGGTAAATAACGGTCGCGGTAGAAAGCTATTAATAAGAAGGAAGACAAACCTAGTATCTCCCAACCGATGAAAAGCGTTTCCAAATTACCTGAGAAAATGATAATATTATAACCCAAATAAAAGAAAAGAATCGTATTAAAAAACCTTTTATATCCAGTTTCTCTGTGTAAATAATAGCGACTGTAAATGGTAATTACAAACGTAATCATTGAACCGATAATCAAATAAACCAATGTGATTTTATCGAAATAAAAATCAATGAAGAAGTCGTAATTGTTGGCTTTGTAAAGGGAGAATTCTTTCAATGTAATTACAGGCATTCGATGAATAAACCAAAACACCATAAATATGATTGCTGTAAAAAATTGAAGTCCAACAGAAGTATATGCCAATGCTGAAAGCGCCTGTTCGTTTTTCTTAGGAATCAATAGACTTGCGAAGAAACTTAAGAACGGCAAAATGATAAAAAAGTGAATGAAAGTTTCCATTTTAATCGTTTTTTAGTTCGTAAACAGGTAAGTTTTCATGCTCCACTTTGAATACTGAAAGTAATTCTTTTGAAGTTTGCAAATCACCATCTAACGTATGATATTCAAAGAAAGTACCATTTTTGAATAAATAAGGCACACGCTTTTCTGGATGAATAACAACTAAACGCACCCATTCATTTTGAAACCATTCATAAGTTGCCGGGTTTATTTGTATTGTTTTTAAAACAACTTCGGGGAAATGTTCAACGATTGCTAACAATCGCATTGGGTCATGCACTTCAATCATTTGACTTGGCAAACCAGTTCTTAAATCGCCATCAATACCGTTTGCTACACCAATCAAGCCCATAACATTGTGTGGCAGTTTTGTTCCTGCACCTAATTTTTGATTATCAACTCGTGAGAAATAATACTCTAAATTGATACCTCCGCAAACTGGTGCGATTGCATTCATGATTCCCAGTAAATATTTTCCTTCAGGATCTACACGGTAATCGAATGAGTTCAAGAAAGATCTACGGTCTAAAAATAGATTGCGTGAAATTTCTCTTCTTCCAACGATACAAAGTGTATTCGTAGCATGATTCAATTCAGGTCGTGGTTCAAAAAGCGATACCGAGCGCAATTTTACAGCTTCATGAACATTCTTAACGTCTTTTTTTGAATTCACTAAAATGAATCTTCTAGACCTTTCTGTAGCATTGTAATCGAGGGCTTTATTGAAAATTATTTTGTTGGCTTTATGATGTTTTTTATTGGCTTCCAATAAATTAAGCGTGTCAAAATATTCAAATTCATCTCGCGTTGTGTCGTGTAAAGTCCCGACAAATTGCGTAGCAGATGGAATTTCAATTCCTCTTTCTGAAAGCATTTTTCTTACTAAAGGATGGTTTCCAATTTTTGCCATCACGCGAGCATTTACAGAACCTGGTCTTCCAGAACAAGCACCACAATCGTATCCAGCATAATGCGTATTGTTTGAACTACTTGCACCATGTCCAACAATGTAAATTAACGGTGCGAAATCCTGAACCAAACCGATACTTTTCAGTAGCCCTTCCAATCGATCAGTCATTTCTGTAATTGTGAAACCAATTTGAAGTCCGTCAGGTGTTTTTTCTCCAGATTTGTTTTCGAATGTTAATTCAGCTTCAGGATGCATGTGTCTTGAAGACGAAACAGTTGCAGCATTTTGAATAGGTCTAAGTATAGATCCAACTAATTTTAATGCAGACCAAAACCCTAGAGTATGTGTAATTAACCAACCAAAAACAAGTCCATGTGCCCGGTTATTGAAGTGAAAATCTTTATCTTGTTTTGTAGTATTTTCAACTTCCTTGATTAAATATTTTGGAGTTAAAGGCGCAGGGCAAACTTTTGTTCTAAATTCAGAATTTGCCGGCTGGAAATAAAATTCAACATTGAAAAAACCAGCAGTTCCATAAGTAGTTGCTGCAGGATGTTCTGATTCAACGTATCTTCTAATAGAGCATTCTCTATCATCAATGCAGAAAATTGCTTGTAAATCGGATTCTTTTTTTTCTGTTTTAGATTTTCTCAGTAATCCAATAAGAACTTCATCGTAATACGTCCATTCATAAGATTCTTGCCAAATTTTACGAGCTTTCGCTAATTCATCAAAAATTAATGGTGAAAATAAATTACTTCCCTCTATTTTAGATTTCATAGACAAAGGCGCCCAAATATCACCAAAATAATAATCTAATGAATCGATTTCTAAGAGTAATTCGAAATGCATGAAGTCAACCAATGAAATGGTTCTTGTATCAATTAGCAATTCTGGATTATCTTCGAGAACAGCAACCATTCCACTGTATCCAGGATGCGCAAACTGTTGATCCATTAAGTATTGTTCATAGTTGGCTTCATTTCCAACAACCAAATACAACAAATCTTCGATGTTAATTTTATTATTGGCTAGTAAATTCTTTGCACGTTGTGTTTTGAAAAAACTTACAGAACCGTTGGATTCAAGAATACGAATGGCATCAAGAAAAGAAGATTGTTGAATCGGGAAATTCCAAATTGATATTCCTTGGTCTAAATAGCTACTAATTAATCTAAAAAGAATGGGGTGAACCATTGAGTCCAAATCAATATGGTAATTTTCTTTCCATTGATTTCTGAAAGCACCTATTCTAGGGATACTGTTTTCATCAAATTTTTGGTGAAGCAGTTTTTCCATCCAAAGTTCTTTTTGGTTTTCTGGAAGAAAGCGCTCAATTATTTCTTTTTTAATTTTTCCTTGTTGAAACAGAAGTCTGTATTCATCAATCTGCAAGTAAGTTTTGTACCCAAAGATTTTATTTGCCTTGTTTAATGCTTCGTGAAAATTTTCATTTTGAAAAGCATGTAACGTATTGTGGTGAATGAAATCTTTTAACGGGGCTTGAGCGGGTAAATAAT
>RFNX01000465.1 GCA_009926905.1 Flavobacteriales bacterium | reverse complement strand
ATTCACGACAATGCAGATTTGTTAAGAGCAGCAATTGCTTCAGCAGGAAATGATCACCGTTTAGGAGCAAACGAAGCGCCACCGGCAATTATTTCAGCATTCATTGGTACACAATTATCAGCATTATTGGATGATTTAGAGAAAAACATCAAAGCTGGTAAAATGACACCGCAAGATAAAACAGAATTGAAATTGAACATCGGTAAAATTCCTCAAATTTTGTTGGACAACACTGATAGAAATAGAACTTCACCGTTTGCGTTCACAGGTAATAAATTCGAATTCAGAGCGGTTGGTTCTTCTGCAAACTGTAGTTCTGCTATGATTGTTTTAAATACAATTATCGCAAAACAATTGAAAGAATTCAAGAAAACTGTTGATGCAAGAATCGAAGCTGGAGAAGGTAAAGACGAAGCTATTCTTAAAGAACTTCAAGTTTTAATCAAACGTTCGAAAAAAATCCGTTTTGAAGGAAATGGTTACGGTGACGAGTGGGTTGCTGAAGCGGAATCAAGAGGTTTGTCAAATCATAAAGATACCCCAAGAGCTTTGAAAATCTGGGAAGACAAAAAAGTAGCTGAGTTGTTTGAAGAAATGAATGTGCTTTCTGCAAGAGAATTAGAGGCAAGAAAAGAAATTGAGTTTGAAAACTACGTTTTGAAAGTTCAAATTGAATCACGTTTAATGGGTGATATGACTCAAAACTACTTCATTCCTGCAGCAACAGAATACCAAAATCGTTTGATTACTAATGTTCAAGGTTTGATTTCAATTTTTGGAGAGAAAGCTGGAAAACAAAATGGTGCAGCAATAATCAACTTAATTGAAGAAATTTCAGGACACGTAAACGCAATGAAAACAGCTTCAGACGCGATGTTAGAAGAAAGAAAAATCGCGAACAAATTTGAACACGCTGAAGAAAAAGCATTTGCATATTGTGATAAAGTGAAGCCTTACTTTGATGTAATTCGCTACCACGCCGATAAATTAGAATTATTAGTTGATGACGAAATTTGGCCATTACCAAAATTCAGAGAAATGTTGTTTACAAGATAATTTCAAAAGATAAATTGAAAGGCGTGTATGTTTTGTACACGCTTTTTTTTTGCCAAAATTTTTAATCCACTTGAGTTGAAAGGATGTAAAGAATTAATTCATGATAAACATCTCGTTTTTTCTTCATGGGGATTACAATCGTGTGTTCGTTCTCAGTTGTTTGAAAATATTGAATGGATTTCGTTTTCTTCAATAACGTTTTAGTTGATTTAAATAGCGGTAATACTTCAATGAACATTCCTTTCCAGCCAGCGTTTTCCATTTTTGTCAGTAAATTTAAATCGCCTTTAATATAAAACGGATGACTCGTTGTTGTCAAATCACCTTTCGGATTTAAAGAACTTAAATAAATAGTTTTTGAGTTAATTTGTTGGAAATACAACCTTTCTTTTCCATATCGAATTTCATTTCCTGCGATTGGGTAATCGAATTTTAATTGTCTTTTCAAGTCTAAAATGAGTGAATCAATCTTAGTTGGATTTTGAAATGTGAGCAATAAATCAATCTTTGGAACTCCAATAATCGTATCGTCAGTTGGAAATTTAAAACCATAATAATTCATTGAAACCTGACGGATATTTTTGAAAGGAAAGTTAATTTTCGGAAGTAAAGGAATTTGAGACAATTCATTTTCAATTTGAATACCTTCATTTAATTCTAATGAAACATGAAATCCGTTTGACCTTAAAATTTGATATTTTTTGATTCTGTTTTTCTTTTGTCGAACAGTTATTTTTATTCGATTTTTCAAAATTGAAACATTGCTTTGTTCGATTTCTTTGCCATTTTTAAATGAAATTAGATGAATTTCTTTGTGAATGGTAGGAGAATAATGCACTTTTGAATGCTGTTGCAACCATTTCTTAAGTTCAATTGCATTTATTTTTTTCTCACTTAAAACGAAATATGTTTGTTCGCCAACTTGAAAGTTCAAAATTGTTTTTTTTGAAATACTTTCGTCTTTGCTCATTGAATTTAAACGAAGAAATTGTAAAGTTTCACTTTTATATTTACATTCAATAATTTCAATAGGTGAAAAGAAATCAACATTCAATTCATCTAAGTTTAAATCGTTTTCTTTTTGATTTTCAGAGATTAACTTTAGTTTCTCAAAAAGACGTTTGTCTTTAATCACGAACAATTCGTTGAACACAATTTTTTTTAGAATGAAACTGCTTTCAATCCGCGTATAGCGCACTGTTGAATCTGGCAAGATAATTTCAAGCTTTTGTTGGTTTGCACTTTTGCTTTTTACAATTCCACTGAAAACGATGGTCGCAAATACAAAAATTGCTAAAACTGATATTTCTTTTAATTTATTCATTCAAATGTAAAGTTACATCAAAGATGAATTGATTACTTTTGAAAATGAAGAAATTGGTACGATTTATTTTTAGAATATTTGGTTGGAAGATTGATGAGAAAGGTCCAGAAGTTCCGAAAGCAGTAATTGTTATTGGCCCACATACATCGAATTGGGATTTTGTTATCGGACGACTTTCTTTTATTCTTTATGGCTTAAAAGGAAGATATTTAGTTAAAAAGGAGTTGTTTTTTCCACCTTTGGGTTGGTTTTTAAAGGGAATTGGTGCCATTCCAGTCGATAGAAAACAACGTTCAAACTTGACAGAAGAAGCTGCGAAATTGTTTGAACAGAATGAATCGCTTTATATAGTTTTTTCACCAGAAGGAACTAGAGCGTATAATCCTAATTGGAAAAAAGGATTTTATTACATTGCTTTGAAAGCGAATGTTCCAATTTACATTTGTTACATGGATTACGAAAAGAAAATAGGAGGTTTCCATACATTATTCTACCCAACTGGTGATGTTGATGCAGATATTCTTTATATCAAAAGCATTTTAAAAAATTACAAAGGTCGATTTCCAGAAAAAGGAATTGATTAACTTCCAATTTTTTTGATTTGATTGGTTTTTTTATCATATCCATAAGGGCAGTGTTTACAGCCACTCTTGCAGCAATATCCTCTTTTTAAATGATAAGATGCTGTAAATACAATGTAACCTTCCTCACTTAAATAATAATCTTCTTCGTTTAAATTTGAACGTTTAGAAAACGAAGTAAATTCTTCAGACATTTTAGTAGCTTATGAAATGGATTAATGAATTTTTAACTAATTCTCGAACAGAAAGGTTCAATTATACTTTGCTTAACGATTCGAATTGTGATTTGTTCATAAAGCGCGATGATTTAATTCATACTGAGATTTCAGGTAACAAACTTCGTAAGCTATACTACAATTTAAAATACTGTCAAGATCAAAATTTGAACGGAATTGTGACTTATGGTGGAGCTTTTTCAAATCACTTATTGGCAACTGCATCTGCAGCAAATCTAGCTGGAATTGAAGCGATTGGAAAGGTGAGGGGAGATGAATTGAATTCAAATTCTAATGATTTATTGAAGCGTTGTTATGATTTAGGAATGAAACTTGAATTTTTGAAACGCACAGAATTTAGTTCGCAAAAACATCTTTCGGGAATTTTGGAAATCGAGGGAAAGACCTATGTTTCAATTCCCGAAGGTGGAGCAAATTTACTTGGAGTTTTCGGCTGTAAAGAAATCTTTTCAGAACTTCCCTTTGACTTCGATTATTATTGCATAGCACAAGGTACAACTACGACAAGTATAGGTTTAGCTTTATCAATTCCTAAAGATTCAAAATTAATAGTTGTTCCAGTGCTTAAAGGTTTTGATTCGAAATCTGAGATGAAAGCTCTAATTGGAGCATCATTATTTGACGCATTTGAGGAAAAATTAATTGTTTTGGATGAATTTCATTTCGGCGGTTATGCTAAAACAACTAATGATTTATTGAATTTCATTTCAGATTTTAACAATCAAAATGTTTTTGACATCGAACCAGTTTATACAGGAAAAGCGATGTTTGCTTTGGTTCAATATTTAATTTCGAATAATGTTAAAAATAAAAAAGTCCTCTTTGTTCACACAGGAGGACTTTCTAATTGGAAAAAGCAAACGATTATTTAAGTTTCGTTCTACTTGAAGATTTTCTATATAAATGCATTGTTTTGATATACACTTCTATTGCACCAACACTACTTGTTGCTTGACTTAAGTACGACAAGTTAGCATCAAAAGCTAAACCAAAACGAATACCTTTCACTTTGAAGCCTAATGAAGTAATCAATGCATCTTTATGTCTATAGTAGAAACCATAGTTAATAGTTGTTGTTTTGTTAATAGAAGTAATTTCAGATCCTTCTCTCAGAATATGCTCAAGTGAAACACCTGCAGTTAAATTATAACCTGTTCCAGTTTTGAAATATAATAACTGTGGTTGTATTCTTAAATCGCGTTTGTTTGTGGTAATATCCGCTCCCAATTGAATCACAGATTGCATATAAATTCTATCCGCATTGAATGAGAAATTAACTTTTTGCTTTGTTAAATGATTCAAAGCCAAACCACCATAAATTCGAGTTTTATTTCGGGAAGTATGTTGATAAAAAACTCCTGTTCCTAAATCAATAGAAGAATAAGAATCATTTAATCCTATTTCGATATCAGAGTAATTAACAAATGTTTGACCATTCCATTGGTTTTCAAAAGTTTGAGCATTTCTATCAACTGATTGTGAATAAAAACCTGGTGAAATGCCAATTGAAATTTTATTTTTTCTATCAAGGGCTAATGTGTAATTAATTGGAATTGAAACATTTGTCGTCATCAATTTGGCAGAACCTGTTTGATCATTCAAAACATTTAAACCAATTCCAAAGTTATTCGCACCTTTGAATCCATCAGGAATTTTAAATTCAGCAGCAAGTGTATTGGTTCTCATTCCAATTCCAGGTTCAGGAATGGTTAACCACTGACTTCTGAAATTTGTAAAGAAACTAAAATCTTCTTCTCCAGTAGCTACAGCTCCTGCATTGTACAATACAGGTGACTGATACCAAACACTCAAACTCTTGTCTTGTTGCCCAAATATATTACCTGAAAGTAATGTAAGTACGGTAGCAAAATATATGTTTTTCATAATTAATTTATCGAATTAAGGTTACATTTCCTTTCATTGTTCCAGACCTACCATCAATTCGTCTGTATGTAACATAATAAGTGTAGGTAGCAGGGTTAACGGTTTTACCTTTATAAGTTCCGTCCCATCCTTCATGCGGATCTGTTGTCCTGTAAACTTGTTTTCCGTATCGGTCATAAACCCTTAAGTCAATTTCAGCAATTGCCCCTCCTTCTTTTTGAAACCCATTCACAAATGTCTGATCAACGTCCACATTTGTTAATATTCTAAAATAATCATTCTCACCATCGCCATTAGGGGAAAACGTGTTGGGTAATACCACTTTAACATAGTCTCTAAACCTTACATTGACACACAAAGTATCAGTTGCTGTGCAACCATTAGCCGTAGTATATACAGCTTGATAGCAAGTATTCACAAAAGGTGTTGGTACTAATGAATCACCTCCTAAACAAGGTGAACATCCAAAAATACTATCGGCAATTACTCCACTTGGATACCACATTAGGGTTCCACCTGCAGGAAAACCTTCACCATATAAATACACTTCTTCATACATAAAAACAGTGGTATCGTTTATTTCAACATATTCAAGACTGTCTGGATCGTAAACAATAATAGTAGGTGGAGTTGGTGGAGTTGCTGGATTAGGTATTGTAAACTGACTTGTAGTATCTGATAAAGTTATAGAAACTGAAGGAATTTCTCCAACTGTAATTGTTGCAGAGGCAGTGTTCGAACCAAATGTATTTGATACTGTTAAAGAAATAGTAAAAGTTCCAGATGTATTAAAACATACCGAACCTGGATTTTGACCATTGTAGGTTGATGGTACAGCACCAGTGAAAGTCCATTCGTAGGCTAAAGAATTACTTGATGAATTGTTGGTAATTTCAATGCAATCACCTGCACAAAGAACATCATCAGAAACTATAAAATTTGCAGTCGGTGGTTGAGACCATATACTCAAACTAAATAGTAGAGAAAGAAACAATAGAAAATGCCTCATAATTTATAATTTAATGAATTTGTTTACGAAAGTAATTAAAAAAGTTTCAATTTAGTTATTTTTCACGAACAAGCCTTCAATAATTCCTTTAATTCATTCATTTCTTTGATATCATGAACTCTAAAAATACTGGCTTTTTTCAAATAAAGTAAAGTGTGAAGTGCTGTCGTACCATTTAAAGAATCATTTGCTGATATCTTTAATTTGTTGTAAATCATAGACTTTCTTGATATTCCAACTAAAATTGGCTTTTCTAACAAATGAAGCATCTCAAAGTTTTTAACAAGTTCATAATTTTCTGAAATACTTTTATCAAAACCAAAACCTGGGTCAATGATAATGTCATTTATTCCTACTTTTTTTAGATCTTGAATTCGATTCGAAAAATAGGAAATTATTTCAGTAGTAATGTTTCGCTCCGAATCTAACGGTACTTTATTGATTTCGTTACCATTGCTGTGCGTTAAAATATATGGAACTTTTGATTTAGCAACAATATCTAAAATCGTTTTATCGTAAATTCCACCACTCACATCATTAATAATCTCGATTCCTTCTTCTATCCCTATTCGTGCAACTTCGCCTCGCATCGTGTCTAAGGAAATGATAGCTTGAGGAAAGTTCTTTTTAATCAATTGAATCGGCTTTAATATGCGATTAATTTCTTCTTCTGTACTGGGAATGATTGCATTTGGTCGCGTTGAAGCACCTCCAATATCAATGATGTCGGCACCTTGATTTAACATTTGCTCAACAGTCTCCAAAATAACTTTTTCTCCAATCTTTCTGCTATCTTCAAAAAATGAATCTGGAGTAACATTGATAATCCCCATAATTCTTGGAATACTCAAATCATATAGACGACCTTTTAAATTTATGAATTGGTTTTGATTGAATTGATGTATTTTTGTCATGCGATATGGAGAAAACTACTTTAGAATACACAAATGTAATGAATCTTTGCCGAGAAATCTTTGAGAAGAAAACCAAAGATTATGGAACTTCTTGGCGCATTTTAAGACCGAGTTCGTTGACAGATCAAATTTTTATAAAAGCACAACGCATTCGTACTGTACAGGAAACTGGTCAAAATAAAGTTGGCGAGTCTTTTGAAGATGCTTTTATGGCAATTGTAAATTATTGTATTATGGCAATTTTTCAACTTCGAAATCAAAGTGGAATCAACGATCAATTGGATTATGAAGAAGCTGTAAATGCCTATCGCGAGATAGAAAAAGAGGCCTTTGAATTGATGCAACGTAAAAACCACGATTACGGAGAAGCTTGGCGCGACATGCGTGTGAGTTCATTGACAGATTTAATTTTAACAAAAGTACTCCGCATTAAGCAAATCGAGGATAATAAAGGTGTTACAGAAATAAGCGAAGGTGTTGAAGGGAATTATTTTGATATGCTGAATTATTCTGTTTTCGCGCTCATTCATTTAGAGCAAAGCTGTTAATCTCCTGTTAATTTTTAAAAAGTCACATCATCAATTATTTATATTTGAATTAAAATAATACC
>RFNX01000416.1 GCA_009926905.1 Flavobacteriales bacterium | reverse complement strand
ATATTCATCTATTAACCATTGTTGAATGTTTGTAAAATATCATCCTAAAATTCAAATCGATTTATCAGCTTTTTATTATAGTAGTTGAATGACATCTAGTTTTTTCGGCTCTGAATTCTTCTCAGTAAACGAAATCAACTCATTTCTATTATCTATCTCAACAAGTTAACATGACCTGTAATGAGTTTGTTTTGTTTGTCGAAGGTACTTCTGAACCTAATTGAATACGAGTAAGTTCCATTCTGAACCTCATTTCCTTTATATGTTCCATCCCAACCTTGTGTGTAATCTTTTGATTGGAATATAATTTCTCCCCAACGATCGACAATAATTAACTCATAAGTATTTTCATACATGCCACCATTTATCACTGGGAACCAAATATCGTTTAATCCGTCTCCATCAGGAATGAATGTATTTGGAACATAAACAGTCAACTCATCGCTTACTTTTATTATTCTAAATGTGCTGTCTACACACCCATTTTCTGAGGTTGCTATTAAAGTTATTTGATATTCAGGCTGTAGATTTCCTGAGTAAGTTATATCTGTTGGTTCGAAATTTGAGTCTGTAACTCCATTTCCAAAATTCCAAACATATTCTACAGCACCTTCTGAGGTATTGTTGACACTAAATGTTGGATCATCTATAGAAACAACTTCTGAACTCAAATTAAATGAGGCAGTTGGTTGGGGAATACACACACCATATCGTTAATTGTGGTAGTATTGGAACAGCCATTTGGAGAATCTGTTGTCAAAGAGATGTCATAACAGCCAGCCTGCATGAATGTATAACTTAACGTTCCACATTGATTTATCTGCGTACCATTACCTAAATCCCAAGTACAATTTGTTGTTTGACTGGTCGTATTTATCAACTTAACTGTCAATGGAGAACATCCTTCAATGATATCTACATCAAAAGTGACAGTAGGTTTTTCATTTACAGTAACAGTAGTGCTTGCAGGAACTAAACAGCCATATAAGTTGTAAGTCACGGTATAAACTGTATTAACAGTTGGATTCACATAAATAGTTTGTGTTGTCTGACCACCCTCTGACCATAAATATGTGCCATCAGGAGAATTTGGTGTTGGAGTTGCTGTAATTGCAGCTGAATCTCCAGAACAAACAACAGCATTATTAAATGTAATTGTTGGAGCATTTGTCACTGTTATAAATGCTGTATCTGGTAAACTCGCACAGTTATTCAAAGTATAAACTACAGATATTGGCGAAGTTGCAGGCGGTGAGACAGAATAAGTTGGTACAAAAGTAGTTCCGCCTGTTGTCCAAGAAGGTGTCCATGCATAAGTTCCAACTCCTGCAGTTGATGATGGTTCCGCTGTTATTATTCCTGTTCCACCTAAACAAATTCCAATATCATCAATTGTTACTGTTGGTTGTTCTGTTACTGTAACTGATGCAGTTCCAATTCCAGGACAACCATTTAAGGTATAAGTAACAGTATAGGTTGTGTTTGCTGCTGGAGTAACAGTTACCGAGTTTGTTGTTCCACCACCAGCATTTGCCGACCAAACATAACCACCACTTGGACCACTTGGATTTGCTGTTGCAACTAATGTTGCTGTTCCTCCCACACAAACTCCTGTACTTGGCACTGTTACAACTGGAGTTGGAGTTACAGTTATAGTATGATAAACTGTATCAGAATAACAAAGATTAGGACCTTGGTAGAAAACACTATAAGTAGTTGTTACAAGTGGCGTTACAGTTATTGTTGGTAAAGTTGAGGGTGAATACGGAGGTGATGTGTTTGACCAATAATATGTACCAGGTAAGTTTGGACTTGGAGTTGCAGTAATAGTACCGTTTACTCCTGAACATAATGTTGTTGTACCGGATTCATTCAATATTGGGGATTGTTGTACGGTAACAGTCACAGTAACCGTAGGACTTGTACAACCATTTACATCTGTATATTTCACAGTGAAGAACAAACTAGCTGGTGGTGTAATTGTAAATGAATTTGTAGGGCCTGGAGTAGGTGCTCCTGTACCTGTCCAAGTATAAGTACCCAAACCACCGTCTGATGCAGTTGCTGAAATTGTAACTGGGCTTCCTGAACAAACACTAACTGAAGGAGCTGATACAGTTGGGTTAGCCACTTGGTTAATTGTGATTGATTCTGTGTCTGTACATCCGTTTATACCTATAACTGTAACGGTGTATGTACCACCTGTTGTTACGTTAACGGTAGCATTTGTTCCTAAAGAATTGCTCCAAGAGTAAGCTGTATTTGGAGGTCCACCTACCCAAGAACCACCTGTTGCTGTTAAACTTATGGATGTAGTGTTACAATTTAATGTAGTCGCACCTGTATTATTTGTGATAGCTGCTACTGGTGATGTAATGTCTTGTGTAATTGTAATCGAAGCAGTGTTTGTACATCCATTAGTTCCTGTTGTTGTAACAGTGTATGTTCCAGGAGAGCTAATAGCTTGACTTGGTCCTCCAGTTAAAGGACTAGACCAAACTGGATTAGGACCAACAGGAGTAACGTTTATTATCGGTGTTGTACAAGTTATTACCGTAGTTCCTGAATTGTTTGTAATTGCTGCAACTGGTTGTGTTATGTCTTGTGTAATTACTATTGAAACTGTTTTCGGACATCCATTCGAATCATTTAATGACAAGTTATATGTTCCCGGATTTGTAACTGTTAATGGAGCTCCAATTGAACTAGCGCTTCCACTCCACAGATAATTGCTACCACCAAATCCTTGTAAGCTAATTGATGTCGTTGTACAAGTTAATTGTGTAACGTTCGCACCTGTCAAGTTATTAATTCCAAATGGTGTTGAGCTAAACGCATTTGAAACAGTAGCCGTTTGAGTTGATGTACAACCGTTATTATCTGAAATTGTAACAGTATAAGTTCCCGCAGCAACTGCAGCTAAATCTTCTGTTGTTGCTCCACCAGGCGACCAAACATAAGTATATCCAGTTCCAGTCGCCCCAGGAGTACCACCTGAAACGGTTAAGTTAATTGAACCGGTATTTCCTAGACAAAGAATGTTTTGTACTTGAGTTGAAGCTGTTATTGCAGTTGGCTCCGTAATTGTAACCTGGGTCGTAGCTTGACATCCATTTGCATCTACAATTGTGTATGGGTGAATTCCTGCTCCAACTGTAAATGTTCCTGCTCCTGTATATAGCAAACCAGTTGTGAAAGGTGTACCACCTGTTCCTGTTACTGTAACTGTTGTTTGGTTACCATTACAAGCTAACACTCCTACAGCCGCAACACTATTAGCAGTTAAAATTGGAGGATTAACTAATGTTATAGAAGTGGTTGTTGTATTATTGTAGAAGTCAGTTATTGTGTATGTATGCGTTCCAACTGATTCTGTAAATACACCCGTAGTATTAGTATCCGTTCCATTTGTAAATGTATATTGCGACGTACCTCCAGTTGCAGTTACAGTAACAACTCCCGTTCCATTATGACAAGGAATTGCTGTTGAAGTAGCAGCATTTGCAACTAAAGGTGCTGGTTGCAGAATTGTACCTGAAATTGGGAAAATACAACCATTAAAATCTGTAACATCACCAGTATATGGACCTGCAGGTAGTGTAAAACTTCCAGTTGTATTAGTATTGTTATTAACTGTAAATTCGAATGGTGGAGTACCTCCTGTAGGACTTATAGTTAAAGTTGTTGTTCCACCGTTTGTTATAATTGGAGGTATATTAGTCGATGCTCCAAGGGCTACTGGTTGTGTTATTGTAATTGCACTTGTTGTTGCAGTACAACCATTAACATCAGTAATTGTAAATGTATAAGTACCTGGTGATAAACCTGAAGGTGCAGGAGAAATACCAGAGCTAGGGAATGGAGTTGGAGCATTAATCACAACACTTCCGTTATTCAATCCAAAACAAGTAACATCGCTTGTAACAACATTACTGATAGTTGGTGATTGATTTATCGTTAATACTAATA
>RFNX01000630.1 GCA_009926905.1 Flavobacteriales bacterium | reverse complement strand
TAAAATCACAAGTGTCTCTCTTAACTGGTTTGAAGTATTGGTTATTGGAGTGTGTTTGACGCTCCCTTATTTAATAAATATGAGTACAAAGTTGATATGGAAGTCTAACTCTTAAACAGCTTTTTCACTTAAACTAAAAGAACTTTCAGACCAACCCACTAACTTTTTAACGGTAGTAATGATTGCATTTTTATCGAAACCGCAATCTGCCCAAAGTTCTTCTTGTGTACCGTGGTGAATGTATTCATCTGGTATTCCCAATCGAATAATCTGTGAAGAATAACCTTGATCTGCCATGAATTCCACAACTGCAGAACCAAAGCCACCCATCAAGCAACCGTCTTCGATCGTAATTACTTTTTTGAATTTCGTAAACACTTCGTGCAACATCACCTCGTCAATTGGTTTCACAAAACGCATGTCGTAATGCGCAACAGAAATACCTGTTTCTTTCATTTCTTGAATCGCTTCTTGAGCAAAATTCCCTGGATGTCCGATGCTTAAAATGGCAACATCTTCGCCATTTGTAACTTTGCGTCCAGAACCAATTTTTATTTCTTTGAAAGGTGTTTTCCATTCAGTCATCACGCCGTTTCCACGTGGATAGCGAATCGAAAAAGGCCCTTGATTTTCCAATTGTGCAGTGTACATCAAGTTACGTAATTCTTCCTCGTTCATCGGTGCTGAAACCACCATGTTTGGTATCATGCGCATGTAAGCCAAATCGTAAGCTCCGTGGTGAGTTGCTCCATCAGCACCAACCAATCCTCCTCTGTCTAAACAGAAAACTACGTTTAAATTTTGAATCGCTACATCGTGCAAAACTTGATCGTAAGCACGCTGCATGAACGTTGAGTAAATATTACAAAAAGGCACCAATCCTTGTGTTGCCAAACCAGCACTAAAAGTTACTGCGTGTTGCTCAGCTATTCCAACATCGAAACTACGTTCTGGCATTGCAGCCATCATTATATTCAATGAACAACCTGAAGGCATTGCAGGCGTAATTCCCATGATTTTGTCGTTTTGTTCCGCCAATTCTACAATAGAATGACCAAAAACGTCTTGATATTTCGGTGGTTGTGGCGATTTTGGAACCACTTTCACAATTTCACCTGTTTCTTTGTTGAAGACTCCTGGCGCGTGCCATTTCGTTGGATTTCCTTCCTCAGAAAATTTATAACCTGCTCCTTTTCTTGTGATGCAATGCAAGATTTTCGGTCCAGGAATGTCTTTCAAATCTTCTAAAACTTTCGCCAAACCAATCACATCGTGTCCGTCAACCGGTCCAAAATAGCGGAAATTTAAAGATTCAAATAAATTACTTTGTTTCAATAAACTTCCTTTCAGCGCTTGTGAAACTTTAGAAGCTATCGATTGTGCGTCGGGACCAAATTTTGAGATTTTACCTAATAATTTCCAAACATCATCTTTTACTTTATTGTATGTATGCGAAGTGGTAATGTCTGTCAAATATTCTTTCAAAGCGCCCACATTCGGGTCAATCGACATGCAATTATCGTTCAAAATCACCAACAAATTTGCGTCCTTTTCAAAACCTCCGTGGTTCAAGCCTTCGAAAGCCAAACCAGCTGTCATTGCGCCATCACCAATTACTGCGATGTGTTGACGATCTTTTAAACCTTTATATCTGTTGGCAACTGCCATTCCTAAAGCAGCAGAAATCGAAGTGGATGAATGCCCCACTCCAAAAGTATCGTATTCACTTTCAGAACGTTTTGGGAATCCTGAAATTCCTCCTTTGATTCTATTTGTGTGAAATTCAGCACGTCGCCCTGTTAGGATTTTGTGTCCATAAGCTTGGTGTCCAACGTCCCAAACCAATTGATCATCAGGCGTATTGAAAACATAATGCAATGCCACTGTTAACTCCACTACCCCAAGACTAGCACCAAAATGACTGTTTCCAATTTCTGAAATAACGTCCACAATGTACTGACGTAATTCAGTTGATATTTGAGGTAATTCTTCTATTGAAAATTTTTCTCTTAAGTCTTTAGGGATAACTATTTGCTCGAGTAGCGGGCCAGCTTGGTAAGGTGTCATAGGCAATATTAATGCAAAAATAATTTAATTGCGTGTCATTCACTAACAAACTTCATATTAAAAAGTTCGTTCGTTTAAAATGCTTCCAAAAGCTCCTTTTCTTTCTATAAGGAAAATTAATGAAATGTAAGTCAATATCAATAAATTCTGAAGGACAAATTGTACTGCAAAATGCTCCGTTTGAAATTTGTTTCCGATAAAATAAAACAGAATTGCTCCACCTATGTAAAGACCGAATTTTCTAACATTATATGGAATAGGATAGTGGCGCTGACCAAGGAAATAGGAGGCCAACATCTGTAAAACATAAACGATTAAGGTCGCCCAAGCACTTGCCATGTATCCGTATTTTGGAATGAACAAAACGTTTATTAGAATTGTAACAAAAGCACCTCCAATTGCAATGTAAGCACCAAACATTGTCCTTCCACTGAGTTTGTACCAAATACTTTGATTGTAATAAATTCCAAGGAAAATATTAGCTAACAGTAAAATTGGCACCACTTTTAACCCTCCCCAATAGTTTTCGTTACTAATAAAATGTTTGAAAATATCGATATTCAATGACACGACAAGAAACACCAAACACACAAATGCAATGAATAAATTCATCACTTGCACATAGATTTTGTTGCGGTTTTCGTTCTTCATTTGTGAAAAGAAAAACGGTTCTGCAGCATAGCGGTATGCTTGTAAAAGTATCGTTACCAACATCGCTAATTTATAACACGCACTGTAAATTCCAACCTCGGATTCTGCTTTGTGCAATGAACCTGGTATGAGAGGGTCGTAGATGATTTGTTTCAATAATATGCGGTCCAATGTTTCATTAATGATTCCAGCGAATCCTGCGACAACAAGCGGAATGGCATAAACC
>RFNX01000208.1 GCA_009926905.1 Flavobacteriales bacterium | reverse complement strand
TAAGAAACTTTATCCATTTTCAAAGCAATTTTTAGGAAAACAAAGTTATTAAAATGATTACATAAAGTCTGTTTTTAAAGTGGGAATTTCGTTAAAGTATGACTCTTTTTTGATTTAAGTTAAAGATTCGAATCAAGTATAGAAAAAGTAGGGAGTTTTTGTTGAATTAATTTTGTTTACAATAAATTCAGTCCGAATCAAAAAAGCCCTATCAACTTTCGTTAATAGGGCTTTTAATGAAGTGAATATTTATTAGTTTTTCACAACTTGTTTTACAATTTCATTCGTCGCTGATGCGATACGAATATAATACAAACCACTTGCAATTGTTGAAAGATCAAAGTTTACTTTGTCTGCTGCATTTACTGCAATCGTTTGAATTGTTTTTCCAGTGATGTCAATTAATGAAACAGTTTTAACTTCTTCGTTCACTTGACTCAAATCAACATTTAACAAATTCTCAGTTGGATTCGGGTAAATAGAAGCTGCATTTAGTACATTTTCTTCAATCCCAACTCCAGAGCCTCCGTCAATGATATTGACAGTATAATCTTCCGTTTCACCGAAAGAAGCAACAGCACATGGGTCAATTGGTGCACCACCTTCTGCAACAACAGAATACGAAATACGAGCACGCATTCTAACTGCTCCAGTCACCGCGCTTGTTGGAACAGTAAATGTAAATTGATTACTCCATCCAGTAGCTACAATAACATATCCAACTCTTTCTGATGAAGAGAAAGTAAAGTCGTTGTTGTAATCTATCCAAACTGCAATTTCATCGCCAGTATAGGCGCCAGCGTTTGTGCCTATAGCTGGCGAAACTGTAATGGTGTACTGAGTTCCTTTTGACAATGAAGTTGAAGTAGACGTGTAACTCGCATAACCACCTGTTGTACAGGTTGTAGTATTGTTAATAGTGTTTAAAGTTACATTTTGAATGTATTCATCGCAAGCATTTGTAACCGATGGTGTACATGGGCCCGTTGCTTGTGCAACAATAATATAATTTGTTTTGGTTTCAGCATCTGATCCTTGTGCGTTGGTTGCAGTAAGTGTTACGGTATATTGACCAACAGTGTTAAAAGTAACAACAGGATTTTGTGAGGTAGCTGTAGAGCCACTAGCATAAGCCCAACCTGTAGCTGGTGTAATTGACCAAGCCCAAGAAGTTGGAACACCAGTTGATTGATCAGTAAAAGTTACGTTGGTTGCTGGTGTTACGTTCGTTTGATTTGCTGCAAAATTCGCAACTGGAGCGGTAGGGTTTGAACATGGATCGTTTGAACCTGCTAGAACTAAAAGACCTGAATTCGTTGGGTCTAACCATGGTTTTAATTGACGATTAGTTGTTGTACCATTTGAAGTCCAGTGGTAAGACATTTTACCATAGTAATCTGGTGAAGTCAAAGCTGTACAAAATGAGCTTCCTCCCGTTAAAGTTCCAACGATATATCCTTGCGAATTATTGAAAAATGGAGAACCAGATGAACCTCCTTCTGTTACACCATGTCCATTTGAATTAGCGGTCCAAGTTACTCTCCAATGCGATTGTAAGCCATTTCCGTTCCAACCTCCACTAACAGTATTTCCAGTCGCAGTTGAGATTTTTTTAATATCTCCAGCAGGATGATGAATTCCTGTTCCTCCTGAAGTGGCAGTTGTATTTGAATTCCAACCATTCCAATAAGCATTGAAGTTGGCAGATTTCAACTGTGTAACAATTGTAGAAGTATTATTGGCAGTACCTAATCGTACCAATAAGAAATCTGAACCAGAGTCTCCACCTCCATCACCAGAATCAGCAATTCGTGAACATCCAGTAATGAAATAATCATCTAAAGTTCCTGCAGCTGAAGGGTTGTTACAATTTGGAGATTCATAGCGGAAATAGAATTTCCATTGAGTCATATTTGCAGCGCTTGCAGTAACTCCACAATGTAAAGCAGTTAAGAAATAAGGTTTACAATCTTGCGCTGTATTATTAACTAATGAACCAGTACACCATCCTTGACTTGCACCTTCTACAACTAGGATTCTGGCAACACCTCTTTTTTCATCTTGCCAAGTGTCACCAACAGGTGTGCAATTTACGTTTACCTCACACGCTTCTGATTCATTGATTTTTGCTGCATTTGGATTTCCAGTTGAGCGGTAATTATACATAACTCGATCCATATAAATTTCAGAAGGAGTTGTGTTTTTTGGTTCAATTAAGGTCAAGACTAGTTCGTCACCAAAACATAAAGCTGCATGCTGTCTAAAATGTTCTTGTACATCATCAGAAGTTAAAGGCTTGTGAACTAATTTTCCACTTAAATCTCTAATTTCTAATCTAGAGCCTCCAAATAGTTTAAATTTTTCAAAAAGAAAACTTAAAGCTTCAGCCCCCTCTGATTTGATCTTTAATTGCCATTGACGGTCACCGTTTTCTAATGTTGTCCACCAACCTGAGTTTTCAGTACTAATGTTTACAAATGAAGCAACACCAATTCTGTAT
>RFNX01000387.1 GCA_009926905.1 Flavobacteriales bacterium | reverse complement strand
TTTTTGGCTAACAAAATAATAGGTTTGTAAACTGACCTTTGCATAAAATTTTAAAATGCAAATAAAAAGTTTATTCAAATTGACTCTTGGTATTGCACTTTCTTTACTAAGTGGAAAACTAAATGCACAAGCCAATATTGCTGTTTGGAATTACGATGCAATTACTGGACAACCGACGAATCCAGTTGCAGATGTTGGAAATGGAAGTTCTTCTTTTATAGGTTCTTTAACGCTTTTAAATGCAGCAACAGGAATGCACCCAACAACAAATAATGGGTGTGGTACTCAAAATGGTACCAATCCAGGAGCGTGGGCATTTACTGCTAATCCGGGTGCGACAAACGAAAGTAGCGGTGTTCAATACACTACTTCAACAGTAGGTTATCAAGGAATAAAATTTACGTGGGATCAACGTTGTTCTAACACAGCAACAAATACTGTTCGTGTGCAATACACAACGGATGGAACAAGTTGGCAAAATTTTACGATGACCAGTGCAAATACCACTTTTTGTAATGGTTCAATTGACAATGGACGTTTTGAAACCAATGCATCAGGCGATCAATACCGAAGAATTTCAGTTGATTTCACTTCCATTACAGCAGCTAATAACAATGCGAATTTCGGAGTACGAATTTTAGCTGCACATTACAGAACAACTGGAGAATTTAGACAAACAGCAAACTCATCAAGTATTGCAACGGCGGGGACGTGGCGTTTTGATAACGTTAACTTTACAGGTTCTTCGCCAAGTATTTCTATTGCAAGTGCTTCTAATTTTGTGGTTGTTGAAGAGAATGTAGGAACTATCAATATTCCAGTTACGGTTGCAAATGCGAATTTAGCTGCTGTTGATTTAGTTTTTGGATTGTCAGTTTATTCCAATACTGTAGAAAATTCAGATTTCACTTGGACTTCAACCTTAACGATTCCTGCAAGTTCTAACGGTGTTTTCAATTTGCCAATTACTGTTTTAGATGATGCGGTTGCTGAAAAAGCAGAACGCATTATTGTAAAAATATTGTCAGGAACAAATGCTACTATTTCAGCATCAAATAACTACCAAATTATTTTTATCAAAGACAACGATTACCAAGCGCCAGTCGCAACAAATGAGTTGAATTTTGAATTTTTAACTAGTTTTTCAAATGCTGTTACTGGAACGAATTCTGCTGAAATAGTAAGCTTTGATCCAACAACAGATCGCTTGTATATTGCAAATAGCTCTGCTGGAAAATTGGACATAGTGAATTTTGCAAACCCTTCAAATCCCGTTTTGTTAAATAGTATAGCTTTAAGTCCTTATGGAAACATTAATTCAGTTGCTGTTCACAATGGAGTAGTGGCAATGGCTATCGAAAATACCAATCCCCAAGCAAACGGTTCAGTTGTATTTTTAAACTCAGATGGAACATTTATCAGTCAAGTTCAAGTTGGACCTATGCCTGATATGATTACTTTCAACCGTGATTACACTAAAATTTTAACAGCAAATGAAGGGGAACCAAATGCTAATTATTCTGTTGATCCGGAGGGTTCTGTTTCTATAGTTGATTTAACTTCAGGTTATGCTTCATTGACCAATTCAAATGTAACCACTGTTGGTTTTACAGCTTATAACGGTCAAGAAACGGCTTTAAGAGCACAAGGTATTCGTGTATTTACAACAAGTGCAAGTGTGGCACAAGACTTTGAACCAGAATACATTGCTGTTTCAGACGACAATACAAAAGCTTACGTAACACTTCAAGAAAACAATGCTTTAATGACAATTGATTTAACGACAAACTCAATCACAGCTTTAACAGCTTTGGGTTATAGTTCGTATGGAACAGGATCTGGAAACGGCTTAGATGCTTCCGATCAAAGTGGTGCAGTTTTAATCACAAGTGATTTACCTATTAAAGGAGCATATATGCCTGATGCTATGACTTTTAAGACAATTGGTAACCAAGGTTATATTTTTACGGCGAATGAAGGTGATTCAAGAGAATTTGGTTCAGTGGCAGATGCAAATAGGTTTTCATCAACAACTTTCGATAACTTAGATGCAAGCTCTTTTCCAGATGCATATATTTTAAGAAACAACAAATTCTTAGGTCGTTTAAATACTTTGAAATATTCAGGTGACACGGATGGTGATGGTGATTACGACGAAATCCATGCAATGGGTGGACGTTCATTCAGTATTTTTAATCCAATTAATGGTTCATTAGTTTGGGATTCTAAGGATTTAATTGAACAAATTACGGCTAATCATCCAACTTTTGGCGCTATTTTTAACGCTTCAAATTCAGCTGGAACGCCAACTTTGAAAAACAGAAGCGACGACAAAGGTCCAGAACCTGAAGGGATTACAGTTCAAACGATTTATGGTAAAAATTATGCTTTTGTTTCTTTGGAAAGAATTGGTGGGGTGATGATTTTTAACGTAGATGTTCCAACGAATCCAGTTTTTGTAGGTTATGCAAACAATCGTTCAACTTCTGTAAGTGGTCCAGATTTAGGTGCAGAGGGAATTATTTTTATCCCTGCAGCTCAATCTCCAAATGGAAACGACATTTTAATTCTAGCAAATGAAGTAAGTTCAACTTTGTCAATTTATCAAATCAATAGTTGTGCAGTAGCTTCTGGAGCAACAATTTCAGCAGTGAATGCTACTATTTGTCAAGGGCAATCAACGCAACTTTCAGTGACATCTGTTCCAAACGTTTCTTACCAATGGATCAAAGACGGACAAGTATTGGCAAATCAAGCAGGAACAACACTTTCAGCGAATCAAGCTGGGAATTATAAAGTAGCTGTTTCAAACACAACTTTAGGATGTACAGATACCTCTGCAGTTTTTGCTTTAACAGTAAATGCTTTACCAATAGTTAATGCTGGTAATAACCAAACAGTTTGTGGTGGCACCTCGGTAACATTAACAGCAAATGGAGCTACAACTTATAGTTGGAATAACGGAGTTATAGGAGCGCAATTGATTGTAAATACAGGAACTAACGCTTCTACTTCTACTTACACAGTTGCAGGAACGGATGCAGCAACAGGTTGTTCAAACACAGCTCAAGTTTCGGTTGTAGTTTTAGGTTTGCCAACAGTTGATGCAGGAACAAATTTAACAGTTTGTGCAAGTGATACAATCGCTTTATCTGCTTCTGGTGCTTCAACTTATTCTTGGAATAACAACGTTGTGAACGGAGTAGATTTTGTACAAACAGCTAATACTGTAACCTACACGGTTGTTGGAATAGATGCAAATAATTGCTCAAATTCAGATAGTTTAATTGTTGTTGTAAATCCATTGCCAACAGTTTCTGCAGGTTCAACAATTGAAGTGTGTGCTGATGCAATTCCAGTAAATTTAGTGGCAACGTCAACAGATGCTTCGATTTCATTTGTTTGGAACACTGGAGCTCAAACACCAAATACCCAAGTTTCAACAACTGGAATTTATACAGTTACAGCAAGTAATACTTTTGGATGTACAAAAATTGCGAGCGTTGAAGTTATCATAAATGCTATGCCAATTGTAACTGTTCAAGGAGCAAGTCAAGTTTGTTCAAACGATTTACCTTTGACTTTAACAGCACAAGCAACAACAGCTGGAACAAATTACCTTTGGAACAATCAACAAACAACAGCATCAATTCAAGTGAGTTCAGCAGGAAGTTATTCGTTGACTTTCACAGATGCAAACAATTGTATTGGAAAAGATACTTTGGTCGTTACCGTTAATAACTCACCTAGTATAAATGCTGGATTAGATCTAACTGTGTGTGAATACGATTTTCCAATAACTATAAACGCAACTGGAAATGGTTCTTCCATTCTTTGGAACACAGGCGCAACTACACCATTTATTTCAGTAACACAAGCAGGTGTTTACACAGTTACAACAACAGCTTCAAACGGTTGTCAAGCAACTGATGTAATGCAAGTTTTTTCAGACGATTGTGCTTCTTTAACTGAAGAATCAATTGCCTTTTCTGTATATCCAAATCCTACAAGTGAAATGGTAACAATTACTTCTACGTTGAACACCGAAGCAACTATCTTGGTGTATAATTTAGAAGGTAAAATCGTTCAGCAAGCACGTATTTCTGGAAATGAAAAGCAAATTAATTTGGCTCATTTATCCAATGGAACTTATTTGTTGAAAATCACAAATGCTCTACAATCTACTACTTTCAGAATAATAAAACTCTAACCCTATTTTCCTACTACTAAGAGTTTTTAAAGCCTGTTCAGTGATGGACAGGCTTTTTTTATTTGTTTCCTTTGAGAGTCTTAAATTTGTATACAAATAAATAATCAAAGCAATTTTTTCAATCAATTCTTCGCTAATAACCACTTTGTCGCTTTGTATGTCAATATGTCTTTGATTTATGTTTAAAAATCAAGTATTAAACTCAAGTTTTTTAAGTACCGTTTTAATCTTATTTTTTACATTATGAAAGTTTTACATTTGAACTAAGTACAAGTTGTTGAAATAAATCGTTGGGATTTTGAGACAAGTTTACAATTCACAAATGGAAACGCAATACCTTCTCCGACAATAGAAGTTCGAACTTCAATATTAATTGATAGAATGGTTAGAAATGGCGATGTTGCAAGTTGGTGTAACATAATGTACGAATGAAAATTCATAGGAACTCATGTTTGGAAAATTAGTTCAACTACCCAAGTAAATATAAAATCTTAAGGGCGTAAATTTATATTATCAACTAATAATTTAAGAATATTCAATTATCTAGGATCAACTGTTTTCTATTTTATCAACACGAACTGTTCTTAACAAAATATAATTTTTCGTTTCAATTCAAATAAAACACTTCTTTTGTCGTAAGAAATTAATTAACAGTAAGAAACATGGAAGAAAGCACTTTTTACGGATTCAAAGCAACAAGTTTGCACGGTAAAGAAATTGATTTTCGAGATTATAAAGGTAAAGTTGTTTTGGTTGTAAACACAGCTAGTAAATGCGGTTTAACGCCTCAATATGAAGGATTGGAAAAATTGTATCAAAAATATAAAGATCAAGGATTGGTGATTTTAGGTTTTCCATCAAATCAATTTGCAAACCAAGAACCAGGTGATGAAAAAGCTATTTCAGAAGTGTGTGAAATCAATTACGGCGTTAGTTTTCCGATGTTTGCAAAAATTGATGTGAATGGTGACGATGCGCATCCATTGTACAAATACTTGAAAAGTAAGCTGGGTGGAATTTTTGGAAGACGTATTAAATGGAATTTCACCAAGTTTTTAGTAGATGCAAATGGAAAACCAATCAAACGTTTTGCTCCGATTACTAAACCGGAGGCAATCGATACGTATTTGCAAAAAGTTTTCCCGAAAGTTTAGTAATCCTAGAAGTTGTATTTATCAAGGTTGAATGACGTAATTTTCTTTTTTAACTTTGTCTAATGAGCGAGAAAAATGAACAAGAAATCCAAATAATAAAACCGTTTTACAAGCGTGCTTTAGCAATTACTTGGTTGATTACAAAACGTTCGTTACAGCTATTAGGAATTTATTTATTGGGTTATTTTTTCTTCGCTTATTTACTTTCGAGAATCACAGTCGAAGGAACGTATGAAAAGGACGCATCCATTCAAATTTGGTTGATGAAATCTGGCATTCATACTGATTTTATTTTACCAAGCGTCAATGAAATCAAAGATTGGAGAAAGGAATTTCCAATTGAAAATACCGTTCGAAAAGATACGACAACGAGTTTAATTGCGATTGGTTGGGGAGATAAAAATTTCTACATGAACACACCAAAATGGGAAGATTTAACTTTTAAAACAGCTTTTTCAGCGATGACAGGCTTGGGAACTTCTTCCATTCATTCCACTTATTATTACGAAGTTCCATTTGATAAACCAATAATAGGCTTGCATTTATCAAAAAAACAATACAAGAAATTGGTGAAATACATAGAAAAAACGTTGCAACGTACGAATGACAATCATTCCGTTTACATCGATCCGAAATTTAAATCTATTTTAGGTCAAAATGATGCGTATTACGAAGCTAATGGCAATTACAGTATGTTTTCCACGTGTAATTCTTGGATCAACGAAGGTTTGAAAGCAGCTGATAAAAATGCTTGTTTGTGGACGCCTTTTGCAGGTGGCATATTCTATCAATATGGGAAGTAAGTTTTTGATTTTAAGTTTTTTATTTACCTCACTTCAAGTAATGAGTCAAGTAATTTCATCAATAAATAGTAACGATTCAACAACCGAAAAACGTATTATTATTTTCATTAACGGAAATCGTGGACCGAAATTCAATAAATATACCACCAATAATTTGTTGAGTCTTAAAGATTCGAGTGGCTATTGGTACAAATACGACGATACGATTATCAGTAGATTTCAGCCAGTTACACCAATTTACTTCGACGGTCATCATCCTGTGAAGTCATCGATGCACAAGAGCAATTTACGTTTTATTAAAGCATATTGCTTGTCACGCTTTTGTTGGTTGCCTCGAAAAAGTCGTTGGGTGTTGAACACAAAATACAATCCTGAAGGATTTCAAGAGCGTGTGAACAATGGAAAAAGCGCTGGTAAGAATTTCTTGATTTATTTAAATGAGCAAAATTTATTAGGTAAAAAAGTCACCGTTGACATCGTGAGCCACAGTATGGGTTATGCGTACAGTTTAGGTTTAATCGAAGTGATAAAATCCGAAGTTAATTTTGGAAAGATGCTTGCCATTTCTCCCGAAAGCGCTGGATTGCAAGGAGAAGATTGGAGTTTATTTCAAGAAGTTTGGCAATACGGTGGCAACGAAAACGACCCGATTTGTTTTCAAGATGGAATCGCTTGTCAAGAACCAATTAAAGGAATTGAGAAAGTACCTGCTGAAAAAGGAGGTCGTGTTTTTATTCCAAAATCGTGGCCGAATCGCAAAAAAGGATTCTTAAAAAGCCATCATTTGAATTGGTTTCAATGGTTTTATGTGATAAAATCGAGCGATCGTGGCTATTTTTCACGATAATTAGGAAACCGTCTTTCACTTTATTAATCATTCTTTACTGAATTGTAACTATTTTTGGAGCGATGCATTTGATTTCAGATATTTCTTTGTGGTGGTTGCTTCCAATTGCAGTGTTGTCGTTGGTGATTACTTTGTTTCATTACCAGAAAAAAGGCTGGTTTTCAGAATTAGCACCCAAATATCAATTGGCTTTACGAGTGCTTCGATTTTCTTCTTTGTTTTTAATTGGATTCCTTTTGCTTGGAATCATTTTGCAATCGCTTGTTTATCGTCAGGAGAAACCAGTATTTATC
>RFNX01000494.1 GCA_009926905.1 Flavobacteriales bacterium | reverse complement strand
ATGACTACTTGTAATTGCTGTGATGACAACAACAACTAAATAAAAGAAAACAGCATAAATAATGTGGTTTTTCCAAATTTCCTTTTTTAGAAACGGGGTATTAATTTCAGCCGCTACCAGTAACAACATCATTCCGAACAATAAAGGTTCGGTTGGTATAAACAAACCAACACTATTTGTGAATTCTTCTATATTTACTGAAAGTGGTGTTAGAAATGCGATGGAAAGAAATACTTTTTCTGTTTCATAAATCGCGAAATAAATGAGAATCAATCCAATTGGAAACAGCGATAATTCGCTCATGTCTTCCCAAATGAGGTAGCTAAAAATACAGGCTATGAAAACAGCCAGAACATAATATAAAGAAGCATTTGCAGTTGAACGCACTAAGCTTTCAATTTAAGTTCTTGGATTCTTTGTTTAATTAAAAGGAAGAAAACAGCAAAGATGAATCCACCAATTGTAGCGATTAATACAATAATCATACGTTTTGGTTTTTCCTTTTTATCTGCTACAACTGCTTTTTCAACAACGAATTTGTGATTGAATTGTGCATTCGCATCTGATTCAGCTTGTTCGTAAGAAACACGGAATTCTTCAATTTTAATAATCAACTCATTACGTGTATGTTCAAGGGCATCGTAAAGCGAACCTAATTTTGTGTTGATTGCAATTCTGTCTTTCAATTCTGTTTTTTCAGTCGCATTGTCGGCGTCTACAAGGGCTTGAAATAAGTTAGAACGAATATCGTTTGAAACAACTCCTAAATTATTAAGACTATCTAATTGAAAAAGGATAAAATCTTTTTGACTCTCCAATTGCGCTAATTTACGTTTGTTTACCTCAAAAGCAGGAATCGTGCGTTCGCGAATCATTTCGTTTTTAACTGTATCAATTAAATCCACGATTTCGTTTGCCATTTTAGCAGCCAATTTAGGGTCTTTGTCTAAAACGTCAATTTGAATGGAACCAAAACGGGTGCGGGTAAACGTAAAATTACCATTATAAGATTGGTTCAATTTATAATGTTTATTGGCGTCATCATCAGAGATTTCATAGTGTTTATACAAATCAAATTTCTTAATGATTTTATCTCGAATTCTTGAAGATTGAAGGATTTGAACCAATTGTTCAGCTTGATCTTCTTCACCAAAGTCCATTGCTGCTGCTTTCACATTTCGTTGCTCCGAGAAAGAAACGTTACTCGATGCAGCAGGAAAGACGATTGCAGTTGAAAGGTAAAGTGGTGTAATTAAAAATGAAACTATCACCGAAGCTACGAATGCAAAAGCTGAAATGATAATGATGGGTTTGCGTTGCTGCCAGATAAACTGAACTAAATTATTACGCTCTGTATCTAAGTTTAAATCTTGTTTTTCCATATTGAATTTTGCGACACGAAGTTAAGGTTTTTATAAGTCTTATCAACTTAAACTGCAAAATCCTGAATTTATTTGAATCAAACGTTTTTTATTAGCAACGATTTCAAATTATTGAATTGAATAAACGAAAGTAAAAACAGTAATAATGTTCCACTTAAAATCTGAATCATCAAGACATAACTATTTGATTTAAAGATGTATCGAATTGAAATTAGCGAGATAATCAAAATTGTATAACGCAAAACAAGCATCCAATTGATTTTGATATTGAACAATCGCATGCAATACACAAATTGTAAAACGGAGATAAATGATTGGGTAATAAAAGCTGTAAATGCTGCTCCTGGCGCGCCGTATTTTGGAATTAAGAATAAGTTTATAATTACATTTATCAAAATTCCTACAAAAGAACTCCAGTTTAAAAAACGTAAATTTCCATTTGCTGTTAGAAGTGTTCCGAAAATGAAATTCATACAAATAGCTAAAAAACCAAGCATCAGCCATTGAAATGCAGGAACAGCTTCAGTTGCATGATCGTAAACCAATCTTAAGAGGTAATATCCGTTTGTAATGGCCACAAAAACAATTAAGATTGAACCTCCCATTAATAAATTGCCCGCATTACTGAGTAAGTCAATAATGGATTCTTTTGACTCTTTCAATTGACGAGAAAATAATGGAAAAAGCAAATTCGCGAAGATCATACCAAACATGAACAAAGCGTCCAACAAACGAAATCCCTGTGCATAGATTCCCGATTCATAAGCCCCATTTGGATGAATGCGTTCTAACATTACACCGTCAATTCTTGTGTAAAGCAACATCAGTACAACCAAAAGGGCATACGGTAAACTCTTTTTCACAACAGAAAAACTAAAAGGTAAATTCCATTGAAAAAAAGGCCTTTCAACATGTTTCAATAACAAAAATAAAGCGACTGCCGTTGTGATGCCGTAACATAGCATTTGAATGTAAATGAATAATTCTATGGAAATCTTAAAACCTAACTGCGGGATAAAAAGAACTGCACCACCAAATAGTATGAGTAATGTTCTATCCAAAACAGACATGAGTGCATCATATTTAAAGAAATGAAAACCAGCAAAATGACTTCTACAATAAGCAGTTGTCATTATTAAAAATTGACTGATGCAAAGTAAAAATAACAAAAACAATTGCTTTGAATCGTAACCAACAATTAGTGCAAAAACTATTGATAGCAGGACGTAAAAACCAAAGAGTAACAATCGAAAACTGATTATTTTTCCGAAATATGTTTTGGCTTCATCAGGATGTTGTGCAATGCTTTTAACTGTGTAATTATTAATCCCTAAATCCAGCAACATATTGAGAATCACAGAAACATTCAGTAGGGAAAAATACAAACCATACTCTGCTGCTCCGACTCGATTTTGAACAGTAGCATCAATTCCAAAAAGCGCTAATGGTTTAATCAATAAATTGAGAAAAATCATTAACACCAAATTGGAAAAGAAAATGCGTTGCATCTAAAATCTAAGCTTTCACGATTAATTTAAAACCAACTCCGTGAATGTTCATGATTTCAATAGATGGATCTTCCTTTAACAGTTTACGCAATTTCGCAATGTAAACATCCATGCTTCGACCGTTGAAATAATTGTCGTCACCCCAAACAGCTCTTAATGTTGCTTGGCGGTCCAAAATCTCATTTTTGTTTTTCACCAAAAGTTGCAACAATTGATTTTCTTTTGTTGTTAGTTTTTTAACGCCATCTTCTAAATGAAGTGTACTTAGTTCTGGTTCGTACTTGATTTTCCCAACAAACATTGATTCATTTACATCTCTTGATTCTGGAGCCACACGTTTCATAATTGCAGTGATACGTGCCAACAATTCTTCCATAGAGAAAGGTTTTGTCATGTAATCATCTGCTCCAAGGTCAAAACCGTGTAGTTTATCTTCTTTCAAAGCCTTTGCTGTCAAAAATAAAATCGGTGTTTGCTTATCTAATTCACGTATTTCTTTTGCTAGTGTAAAGCCGTCCATTTCAGGCATCATCACGTCTAAAATGATGAAATCGAAATGCGTTTTGTTACCATTGTATTTTTCGTAAGCTGCTTTTCCAGTTCTAGCTAAAGTTACAGCAAACCCTTTACTTTGAAGGTAAGTGTATAATAATTGACCTAAGTTATCGTCGTCTTCCGCAAGAAGAATGTTTAATTTTTTTTCCATTTTTGTTTACTATTAAAGGTTATTTTAAAAGTAGTCCCTTCACCGAATTGACTTTGTACATCAATATTCCAACCATAGCCTTCGCAAACTGAACGCACATAGCTTAATCCCAAACCAAATCCTTTCACGTTGTGAACATTTCCAGTTGGAACGCGGTACAATTTATCGAAAATTTTTGGTAAATGCTCTTTTTTTATACCAATTCCTTTATCACTAACGCTTAAAACTACGCCTTTAGTATTTTGTTCTAAAAAAATATTGATTTCAGGAACTTCTTGACTGTACTTAATTGCATTTTCAATAAGGTTTGCAATCATGTTTGTAACGTGCATTTTATCCGCAATTATCGTAAAATCTGCACCTTCAAATCGCGTCGAAATAGAACCATTTGTTCCTTGAATTCGAAACTGAGCATTTGAAACTAAGTTATTTATGATTTCTTGTAAATCTATCGTCGTATTATTATGTCTAATTTCTCCCTTATCCATAACTGCACTGTGAAGTATACTTTCAACTAATAATTCCAAACGTTTATTTTCTTGATGAATCATTTTTACAAAAGGCGCAATGTTGTCTCGACTTGCTTCATTAACCATATCAGAATCCCCTAAAGCCTCGCATGCTAAAGAAATGGTTGAGATTGGTGTTTTAAATTCGTGTGTCATATTCGAAATGAAATCCGTCTTCAATTCTGACAATTTTCGTTGTTCCAAAATAGTTCTGAACATAAAAACCAATGCAATGATGATGACAACAACTAACAAAACAGTTACGAAAAAAGAGGCTTTCATCTCTTTCAAAATGAATGCATTTCGATTCGGGAAATACAAATGAACGTATAGGTCTTCATCTAAAACGTTACTTGGAAAGAGATCTATTTTGCCACATTTCACTGAATCTATTTTGCAATTATAGGTTCTTGGTGCAACGTCAAATTTGATGATTCTGCCAAACTCATTGGTAATCATGAATTCGTATTTCTGAGGCAAATCCTCTTTCGAAAGCTCAATTCTAATGATAGAATCCAAAAAAATTGCATCGATTCTTCTCTGTGGCGTTTCGTACATGTTGTCTCTAAAAGCTTGAATCATCATTTCGTTGACGAATTTTGCTTTTTTGAATATTTGCTGTAACACTTTTTGGTTTAACTGGATTGCAATTTCTGAGGTGTCTTTCGTATTTCCAGATTTACTTTTATTGAATAAATCCCTGATTTCTCGTACATCTCTTGCTAAAACGCGTTGCTCAGTGCTTACACCAGATATGGAATCAAATGCCTTTCCTTTGATGACTAAATAATCTTCGATTTTTCCGTTTATAATAATGCTTGTGTCATGAATAGAAATAGATTCTTGAACTGGTAATAAATTCTTAAACTCTTGTTTGAGAACGTCTTTATAATGACCGCTAAAGTCTTTATTAACGATGTTCATGTAGCGACGATAGTCTTCTGCTTTTTCGTGTCGAAACGCAATTTTATCCAAACAATTATTTAGATTATGTCGAAATTGAGTATTTTTTCGCTCGTATAATTGCAGCATTTGAAAAGTTTGAATAATAATCAAACTTAAAACTGAAGTAGCCAAAAGAACTGTTGCAATGCTTAGCCGTATCTTTTTCATAGAATGGATACGAAGCTAAAGATTCTCAAATGATTTTTTGAAATTGCTTAACCTTTTTTAACAGTGGAAATTAACGTAACAAAGTAACATGGCCTGTTAAAATGATGCGTTTATCAATTTTAGGATTCTTAAATACGATTTTATAAACATAACTCCCTTGTTGCGCATCTCTACCAAACTCATCTATACTTCCATCCCATCCAATATTTGCATCATTTGATTCAAAAACTAACTCACCCCAACGATTGTAAATCTGCATTAAAAAATTGTACGGATCAAAGCCAGAAGTAAAAATAGGTTGAAAAATTTGATTGTGCTCATCTCCATCTGGTGTAAACGTATTTGGGATGTAATAAATGTTTGGTTCGTTAAATCCAATTGGTTTTGTAATTTCTCCTACACAACCAAGTTCTGATGTTACAATTAACGTTATAGAATAGCCACTTGTAGTATTACTGAAAAAATGAACTGGACTCATTTCATCTGACTCCTCGCCATCACCAAAATTCCATTCGTAAGAAACTCCTCCGGTAGAGCCATTGATAAAAGATAGTGATTGCGAAAGCTCTGTAAACTCACCAGGACTTGTAAAAAAGGATGCTGTTGGAATATCATCTACACAAATATATGATGATTGAGATGTTGTTCCTGCACAGCCATTTGCCATTCCTGTCAATGTCAAATCAAAACAACCAGATGAATTGAATGTGTAAGTAACTGAATCACAAGCATTAATTTGTGCACCATTACTCAATGACCAAACGCAATTACTCATTACAAAATTAGGACTTGAAGTGTTTCTAAAGGTTACCGTTAAAGGAACACATCCGGTTAATTTATCAGCTTCGAATGAAAGTATTGGAGTTGAATTGACCGTAACCGTTGATGTAACCGGAATGCTTAAACAACCATTCAAAGTATATTGAACTGAATAACTAGAAGTACCTGAAGGGGTTACAATAATAGAATTTGTAGTTTCTCCAGACGGTGTCCATGCGAAAGTTCCACCAGGTAGCGATGATGTAGCTTGCAAAGTAGCTGACTGTCCTGTACAAATAGTTGGATTAGTAACTGTAAGAACTGGAACAGGTTTTACAGTCACAACTGCTGTAACAGGAATACTTGGACAATTGTTTAGCGTATAAACAACACCATAAGTCGCAGTGGTGTTGGGATTAACATTAATAGTTGAGGTCGTTTGATTTTGTGGCGACCATAAAAAAGTACCATTCGGCAAATTAGGATTTGCTGTTAATGTGGCAGTTTCTCCAGCACAAATAGTAGCAGTATTAACAAGAACAGTTGGTACAGGGTTAACTGTAACATTACCAACTCCTGTCACGTTACAACCGTTTAAAGTGTAAAGAACGTTATAGTTTGTCGTTGTGGTTGGGGAAATTGTTAAAGATGGTGTTGTTTGATTGTTGCTCCAAATATAAGATCCACCTGCGGGCAATGCATTTGCTGAGATGTTTGCGTTCTGTCCATTACAAATCGTATCATTAATAATTGTAATTGTTGGTGTTGGATTAACTGTAACAATCGAAGTAGCATTAGCAGAACAG
>RFNX01000628.1 GCA_009926905.1 Flavobacteriales bacterium | reverse complement strand
AGTTTGACCTAAATTTGGAAGATAAGGTACACCATTTTGTAACGCATAGTTCCAAGAATAAGCATTCGCACCACTTCCCGAAAGTGTAATTGGGTTTCCAACACAAACTGTTAAATCTTCACCAGCATCAACTATAGGATAGTCTTCTATTGTGATGTTAAATGAACTTGAAGCAGGGCATTGTGGACCTGGACTTGTATAAGTTATTGAATATGCTCCAGGTGTAGAGTTTGACAAAGAAATCTGACCATTTATTGCATTCAAAGAAAGACCTATTCCACTTGTATAAGTTCCACCTTGAGTACCTATTACTGTGGGGATTGGTGTTGCTTCATTTAAACAATAAAGATTATCAGGATAAGTTAAAGTTGCAGATTGTGGGCCTGTAAAAATTCCAGAAATTGTTTGAGGACAACCATTATTATCAGTTATCGAAAATGAATAAGGACCATCCGTTAGGTTTCCTAGAATAATAGTACCACCACTTGCAACACTTGTGTTAACAAAAATCGCAGAACTTGGGGATTGACTATTTGGAACAACTGTGTAATTTCCACCATTGAATTGCGGAGAACCACCTGTAAGGGTAGCAGCAATCGTTCCGTTTGCACAATTATTAGTTTGATTTGCAGTAATTTGAGGTAATAATTGTAATTGTATAGGTGTCCCTAATTCAAAACAATCATTGGCTGGTAAAACAACGTAACTGTAGATTCCATCTACTAAACTATACATTGTAATTGGAACTAAATAAACAGTATTATTAGTAAATGTTCCAGCTGGGAAAGAAGTAATTAAAGACAAATCATTAATATAACTTATGCTCGGAGTACCAGCAACAATTCCTTGTAAACATGGGTCGTCATTTATTGTTAACCCACTTGCTGCAGCTTGAGCTGGAGTTGTTGATACTGTTGGTGGACATGAGTAAATCAGCCAAGCAACACCTGGATCATAAACTGGTGCATTTGGGTCGTAAGTTGGTGAACCAACTGTTGTAGCTCCAATTATTTCAGCTGGGGGAACCCAATTGTTATTAGAGTTAACAACTAGTGAATCATTAAAACAAAGAATACTATTTGAAAGTGTATAACCATTAACATTTGTAACATATGTTCCTATTTCAGCCAAACAATTACAAAAGACGGGTGCATTATAATTTAATGTACTCGTACAAGCTGGGTCTGCAGAAAACGTGGCTGTTAAAGTACATGCAGCTCCATTAGATGTTAATCCGGTAAAATTGTAATTTATCGAAGCTCCGAAAGGTGCATTAAAGATTTGAGGCGTACCACAATTATTTTGAATAGTTAATGTACCGGTTGTTGGAGGATCCGTGAATGTAACAGTCCCATTTAAAGAATACAAATTTGTTGTCGCATCACAAGCGGAAGGCGTTCCTGTAAAATTGGTAATTGCACAAACAGGTGTTACAATAGAGCAGTCTGTAGTTGCTGAACCACTACTGTTAAATGAAATATTAGTTGGTGAATTCGAAAAATTTGTAACTAACAAAACGTATACTTCACCTGTTTGAGCATTTGCAATATTTGCAGTTTCAGAAGCTGAACCACTAAAGCTACAGTCAACAACTGTGTTTACAGATGAACCACTTCCAGAAGTTCCCATATTATTACAATATGTTTGTGCATTTGGTAAGCTTGAATATGGACCGTATAAAACAAAGTCAATATCTACACCTGAAGAATTGGTCATATTGATTCCTAAAGACCCTGGATTAGCAATTTCCATGTAATACCAAGCTGGATTTGGGGAACTTCCTAAACAACCATAATTGTTATTTGGATATGTTACACTTGCTGCCGTTTGGTTAGTTCCAGCAGGAAAAGTAATTGGTGAATCTGTGCAAAATGGATCCTGTAAACATGGCGGATTCACACAAGCAGCAGGAGCTGTGTAAGTTTGAGTTCTATTACATGCGTTATTGGCTGAGAATGTTGCTGTAACAGTACATGAAGAACCATTGGCAGTTAAATTGTTAAATGAATAGGCTTGAGGTGAAGTAAATGGAGCATTTAAAACTACCGCCGTACCACCACAACTATTTGAAATAGTTAAAGTACCAGATGCTGGAGCAGTATTAAAAGTAACACTACCTGAAACATTATATAAATCATTCGCACAAGCAGTTGGAGTTGCAGTTAATGCTGTTATTGCACATCCACATGCTGCAGGAGCGTTATAGCTTGCTGTATTTGTACAAGCGCCATCTGCAGAGAATGTTGCAGTTACAGTATTACTACTACCATTTGCAGGTTGATTAGCTATGTTGTAAGCTAAAGGAGATGTAAAAGGTGCGTTGAATGTTTGCGTTCCACCTGATGTACTTGTTACTGTTAACGTACCAGATGCTGGGGGATTTGTAAAAGTTATGTTTCCACTTAAACCATAAGCACTATTACTACAAGCTGTTGGAGTTGCTGTTACAGAAGAAATACTACATGTAGTAGTTGTACAAGCAGCCGGTGCAGTATACGTTTGAGTTGCGTTACAGTTAGGGAAATTTGAAAAAGTTGCAGTTACAGTACATGCAGCTCCGTTTGCCGATAAGCCAGTTATTGAATAAGGAATGTTAGTAAATGGTGCATTAAAAGTTTGAGGAGCACCTCCACAACTACTTTGAATAGTAACAGTGCCGGTATTAGGAACAGAAATGCCAGGACCTGGTGTTACAGTTAAAACTCCATCAAGACTATAAGTATTACTCGAGCATGCGGATGGAATGGATGTTAAATTAACTCCACAAGTAAATGAGCAATCAGCAGAACCTGATCCAGATCCCATCGTTTGTCCAAAGGTAATGCTACCTGCTTGATCTGAAAAGTTAGTTAACAACATGACATAGACTTGACCTACCTGAGCATTTGGAATAGTTGCAGTTTCTGTTGCTGACGAAGAATAACTACAAGAAACAACCGAAGAACCTGATCCTGCGGCAGTAGGAAAAGGATTAGCTCCTGCACAAGCCGCTGTAATGGAAGAATAAGGACCCCAAACAATATAGTCAACATCAATACCTGTTCCAGTTGAATTAGCTTGACTTATATTGATAGTCATTGAACCTGCTTGATCAATTTCCATGTAATACCAAACTGGATTGGGCGTGCTTCCTAAACAATCGACAGCTCCTAAATTAGCTACACCTGTTGAGTTTGGGAAATTGTAGTTTGTTCCTGTACAGAAAGGATCTGCACCATTACATTGAGCATTTCCAATTAATGAAAAAGCTAATGAGAAAATGAGAATATATAAATTCTTCATGAAAATAAAAGATTATTTTTCGAATAAATGCCAAAATTGCGGTTTAACTAACTCTTTGTTAGCTTTTGCCCACGTTTTTGCAATTTCTTTGTTTTCCTCATGTGTTTTAAATTTATCATAATGAGGAAATTCGGCTGGAATTATTTCACTAACAAAGTAAGTTTTTAACTTTTCTGGGTAAATTATATACTCGCTGTAATAAACTCCTTTGTTTGTAGTCGCAGTGGGTGTTGAAGCTGGGACTTCTTTTTTTTCAGCACTGATTTTCTTGATTTCACTTTTAGGTTTTACTTGAGCTGACAATGAAGCTGATAGTAAACAGAATACTGAAATTGCAATTACTTTCATAATTATTTTTTATTGAGTTTGATATTTTGACGACTAATGTACAAAAAAGTTGCCTTTTAATCACATTTTGTTCAAATCGAAGTCGTTTTTTTTGAAAAATATTTGAATCTTCTTTTTTTTTATAACTTAGTAAATAAATTTATATTTTGAAAACATCAAAAATCAGCAATATTTCAATTCACTTTCCAACGCAAAGTTTGAATAATACTGATTTAGTGAATTTGTTTCCTGACAAAAACGAAGATAATATTTACAAAACTTTTGGAATCAAAAATAGATACGTTCGCGAGCCATTCGAAACTGGTTCTGATTTATCCTATAAAGCTGCAGAGAATTTTTTTACGGAATTCCCTGATTTTGATAAAACTAAAATTGATTTTTTAATTTTTTGCACTGAAGGTTTAGATTACAAAGCTCCAACTTCGTCAAGTGTTTTACATCATCGTTTGGGATTAAACCAAAATTGTGGATGTATAGATATGCCAATGGGTTGTGCTGGTTATATTTACGGTTTAAGTCTTGCCAATGCAATGATTGTTTCGGGCAATGCTTCTAACGTTTTGTTATTGGTGTCTGATATTCCAACCTCTGTAATTCATTCTCAAGATTTTGATTTGCGTTGCATTTTTGGTGACGCCGGAGCTGCAACTTTGGTTCAAGCTTCTGAACAAAATGGAATTGGAAAATTTGTTTTCGGAAATGATGGAGAAGGAGCAAAGAATCTAATTGTTGAAAGAGGTTCAACACGTGCGCCAATTGACAAAGAATGGATAGAAGAGTATAAAAATGAACCTCAATATTTGGCGCACGGCAAAATGGAAATGAATGGATTAGAAATCGCACGTTTTTCTTTGCAACGAGTTCCATCACTATTAGAAGAAACATTACAAAGAAACAATCTTAAATTCGAAGAAATTGATCTATTTGTTTTTCATCAGGCAAGTAAGTTCATTCTTTCAGCATTGCAACGAAAATGCAAAATTCCTAAAGAGAAGTTTTATGAATATTATGAGAATGTTGGAAATACCGTTTCATGTAGTGTTCCCATTGCTTTAAAAAATGCGCAACTTGAAGGGAAATTAAAAAAAGGTGACAAAGTTATACTTTTAGGTTTTGGTGTTGGTTATACTTGGGGAGGAACGGTTGTTGAATGGGCTTGATTTGTATTTAAATTTTAATAACTTTGGTTCATGAATATTCAAGAATTTATTTCAATCATTGAAGAAGAATTTGATGAAGTTGAAAAAGGTACATTAGAAGCTTCGACTTCGTTTCGTCAAATGGAAGGTTGGAGCAGTATGCACGCATTGATTTTAATTGCTCTAGTTGATAATCATTTTGATGTATTGTTGACAGGGGAAGAATTGCGTGGTTTAGATACGATTCAAGATTTGTACGATTTATTAGCATCTAAAAAGGCATAGTGGCTTTCTTAAAAACGGAAAATACACGCATTTCTGCAATTTATACTTGTGTTCCTCAAAAAATTGAAAGAACAGAAGATTACGAATGGATTTCTTTACAAGAACGTCAACTTTTCACAAAAACAACTGGAATTATTGAGAGAAGAGTAGCTTCCGAATCCACAACTTGCTCTGATTTGTGTTTTGAGGCAGCAAGTCGATTGTTAAATGATTTGAATTGCAAAGAAGAAATAGACTTAGTTTTGTTTGTTTCTCAATCTCCTGATTATTTTTTACCAGCAACCTCCATTATTTTGCAAAATCGTTTAGGAATTCCAACGAGTGCAATGGCTTTTGATGTCAATTTAGGTTGTTCCGGATATGTTTATGGGCTTTCAATTGCATCGCATTTTATTCAAAGTGGAAATATTAAAAAAGTGCTTTTGTTGGCTGGAGATAAATCAACTATTTCAACCAATTATGAGGATAAAAGTACGTTTCCTCTTTTTGGAGATGCTGGTACGGCAACTTTACTTGAATTTGATGAAACAGCAAAAACTTGGTTTTTTTCAATGGCTTCTGATGGTAAAGGAAA
>RFNX01000635.1 GCA_009926905.1 Flavobacteriales bacterium | reverse complement strand
GGTGTTGAGTGGTTATTTCCAAAAAGGAAACTACCACTTTTTGATTCATCATCCTAAAGTTAATGATTTCGGAATTATAACAACTCATCAAATTTTTCAGCGTTCAATCTTCGCTGCGAGTAAATAAATTACTGCCATTCTCACTGCAACGCCATTTTCAACTTGGTGTAAGATAATACTTTGCTTAGAATCTGCTACATCACTCGTGATTTCAACCCCACGATTGATTGGACCAGGATGCATTACCACAATTTCTTTTGAAAGTGAATCCAGTATTTCTTTATTCAATCCAAAAAGCATAGAATATTCACGCAAAGAAGGGAAATATTTAATGTCTTGTCGTTCCAATTGAATGCGTAGCATATTCGCCACATCGCACCATTCCAGTGCTTCGATGAGGTTGTGTGATACTTTCACTCCTAATTCGTGAATGTATTTTGGAATCAAGGTTGTTGGACCACAAACCATTACTTCAGCGCCTAATTTTTGAAGGCAGTAAATATTTGAAAGCGCCACACGTGAATGTAAAATATCTCCTACAATTACCACTTTTTTTCCTTCAACGCTTCCCAGTTTCTCACGAATGGAATAAGCATCTAATAAGGCTTGCGTTGGATGTTCGTGTGTTCCGTCGCCAGCATTTACTACTTTCGCTTTGATTTTTTTTGATAAAAACAAGGCAGCTCCGGGATTTGGATGACGCATCACCACCATGTCCACTTTCATCGAAAGAATGTTGTTTACTGTGTCAATTAAAGTTTCTCCTTTTTTTACGGAACTTCCAGAAGCGCTAAAATTAATCGTGTCTGCCGAAAGTCGCTTTTCAGCTAATTCAAAAGAAAGTCGTGTTCTGGTAGAATTTTCAAAGAAAACATTCGCAATAGTAATGTCTCGAAGTGAAGGAACTTTTTTGATTGGTCGGTTGATTACTTCTTTGAAACTATCTGCGGTTTTGAAGATCAATTCGATGTCTTCTCGCGTTAAGTCTTTAATTCCAGTAAGGTGGTCAACACTTAAATTATTCATTACTTTCTTTTGTAAACAATACTACTTTATCTTCTCCTTCTGTTTCTTGCCATTCCACGGAAACACGTTCAGAAACCAATGTGTCCACCGTTTTTCCGATGTAATCTGCTTGAATGGGTAAATCTCTTTTAAATCTGCGGTCGATGATTACTAATAATTCTACTTTCGATGGACGACCAAAAGTGAGAAGGGCATCTAAACCTGAACGAATGGTTCTTCCAGTGTATAAAACGTCGTCAATCAACACTACTTTTTTATTCTCAATACTGAAATCAATATTGGTAATGCTTGGAATTAATGGACGCTCTCTTCTTCTGAAATCATCGCGGTAAAAGGTAATATCGAGGTTTCCACAGATGATTGTTTTCCCTAGAATTTCTTCCAAAATTGTTTTCAATTTAGAAACAACATGAATTCCTCTTGGCTGTAAACCAACGAGAACGGTGTCCGAAAAATCATTGTGGGATTCTATCAATTCATGGGAAAGTCGCTTCAATGTAAGTTCCAAATGTTTGGCATTGAGAATAACTTGTTTTTCCATCACAACAAAGATAATTTTTTTTGGAAAGCGAAGTGAAGTTTGAAGTTAGAAAATGTTTCGATGAATAAAAAATGTAATTACTTGCTAATTTTCACATCCGAAATCAAGAAGAAACTTCCGATTACCAAAAGTAAATCTGTCGGCTGCATTTGTTCTGAAAGTTCGTTGATTGCTCGATTTACATCTTGATGAACCGCTAAGATAGAACTGTTTTTTTCTTTGATTTCAGTTAATCGTTCGATGTTTTGACTGCGTTCGTTTTGGAACATGCAAAGATGAATTTCAGCATTTTTAGGGAAAAGCTTAATCATTGCGTCGATGTCTTTGTCTCGGGAAGAGCCAAATAGAATCGTAAGTTTCGTTTTATCTAAAAGATGCAATGAATTCAACGTCGCTTCAATTCCTTCTTTGTTGTGCGATACATCTATAATGATTGTTGGATTGACTTGCAATTTCTCCATTCTACCAAAAAGACCGCTGTTTTTCTTTAGATTGCGAATTGCATTATTTAAATCGTTTTGTGAAATCGGGTAGGAGAGGAGCGAAAGTCCAACCAACGCATTTTTAAGATTTTTCGCTTGATAACCTTGAAGTTCAATTTTTAAAGGAAGTTCAATTTCTTCAGCAAAGTAAATAGGTGCATTTTTCGTTTTTGCAACTTTTTCAAAAACCGGTTTTGTTTCTAGTTGTCTTTGACCAATTACAATTGGAATGTTTTCTTTAATAATTCCAGCTTTTTCAGGTGCAATAGCTTCTAATGTATCTCCTAAAAATTGCGTGTGATCAATACCAATGTTAGTGATGATAGAAATTAGTGGAGTTACAACATTTGTCGCGTCTAATCTTCCACCTAAACCTGTTTCAAGAACGACGATGCTACAATTTTCTTCTTGAAAATAACAGAGTGCCATTGCTAAAGTGATTTCAAAAAATGATGGTGCAAAATCGAAATTGATGGATTTAATACGTTCGCAAAAGTCGATAACAAATTGTTGGCTGATTTCAACTCCATTGATGCGAATACGTTCTCGGAAATCGTAAACGTGTGGAGAAGTAAACAAAGCAACTTTCTCACCTTTTTCGACCAATAAACTTGTTAGAAACGAGCAAGTCGAACCTTTTCCGTTCGTACCTGCAACATGAATGAATTTCAGGCTTTCTTGTGGATTACCAAAAGCATCTAGAAGTGCAAGCGTGTTTTCTAAACCTGGTTTATAAGCTGATGCACCTTTGAATTGATAAGAAGGAAATTGCTGAAAAAGCCAATCTATACAAGAATCGTAATTAGCGTGCATTGATTTGTACAGTGTAGTACATAAATACCATTCCTGCGCCAGCTTCTTTTTTGTATTTCACTTGTTTCATAACCTCGTTAATCACTTGATTGATGATGCGTTGGTCAGTACAAGTTGTTTTTGATTTGATACAAGAAGCACTCACAACATCTCCGTTTGCATTGATGGTTAATTTCAAGTTGATATTACTGTCAAACTCAATGTCATAAGAAGGTAAAGAAACATCATTTATGCGAATTCGTGTTTTTCCACTTCCTGTACCATTTCCTTCTCCATCTCCTTCGCCATTGCCAGCACCACCAAATCTTCCATGTCCACTTCCTGTTCCACCACCTGATCCACCTGTTCCAAAAGGATTGTTTCCTTGAGAAGTAGTTGAACTTGCGTTCGTAGCGTTGTGTCCATTTTGGTTGTTAGAATTTCCAGAAAAAACTTTTGTGTCAGAATGACTTTGCGTTACAAATTTCTCAGATTGTTCAGCAGGAGGAGCAATACGATCATTTGTTGCAGTACCACCTCCAGCGCTTCCTCCTTCTTGTTGAACTTCCACATTGTCGATTTCAAAAACCTCAACCACTTCATCTGATTTAATAGGAGGAACGTCTGCTGGTACAGCATTCTGAATGTAGAATGTCGTGAAATAGGCCGCTAATAAAATAATTAGTAAAAAAGTACTTGAACTAACATACGCAATTTTTTTGCCTTTGGCTTCATTGTATTGCTCAAATTGAACGGCTAACATAATTTTCAGTTTTAGAAATGGAATTTATAACAACTTCTTTCAGCTTTAACGAGGATTTCGAACTTAGGTTACAGCTTTTTTTGCTGATTAATTCTCTCCTTTCGTAGCGATAATCATTTTCAATTCGTTCTTCATTCCGATTTGTAACAAGTCCACTAATTCTTGAACTTGTGAATCAAAAGGGATGCGAAGAATAACTGTATTATCGTGCAATTTTGCAGTTGCTGCTAACAATTTTGGTTCTATTTCGTTGAATCCAACTTCTTGTTTATCAATGAAATATTTCTTTTCTTGTGTAACAGTAACAGTAACGTGTTGTTTGTTTGTCTTTTCGTTATTATCTCCTTTTGGCAACGGAATTTTAATCACATTTGGATTCGCTAACGTTGAAATGATTAGGAAAAACAACAACAAGAAGAACATGATGTCGCTCAACGCCGAAGTAGCCACCTCAGCATGAAGCCTTTTTCTACGCTTTATCGGCATTGCTAGGTCTTTGAATAATGTTAACGAACTCTAAGTTTACTTTTTGGATTGCCAACGCATAATTGTCAATCATACCATTTAGGATGTGATAAGCTGTAAAAGCAACAATACCCACAATCAATCCCGATCCACTACTGATCATTTTTTCGTAAAGACCACCAGAGATATTTCCGATTGAAACGTTTTCAGAAATCGAAATATTGTAGAAGATTTTAATTACCCCTGAAATCGTACCAATGAAACCAAATGTTGGAGCTACACCGGCGATTAAGCCTAGAATTCCAATGTTTTTCTCCATTTTTCCAATCTCAATGTTTACGACTTTTTCTAAGTTAGATTCTATTTGTGAAATTGGTCGTCCGATTGTTAAAACTCCTTCTCTTACAACGTTTCCAAAAGCTGTATTGTCGCGAGATAAAGTGTCTAAAACTGGAGGTAAATTACTTGCTTGTAAATTTGCTTTTATTTCAGAAAGCAAATGCGTATTATATTTCGACATATTTCGGATATACAAATAACGCTCAACCATAATTACCAAGGTGATGAACAATAAAATTCCAATTGGAATTAAGAAAACCCCACCTTTCATAATGAAATCGAGTGTAGAAATTTCTTTCACGATTTGTGCTGGAGCCTCATCTTTTGCCGCTGCTGCTGTCCCGTCGCCACTTTGAATTTGAGCCATTGCTACTGATGAAGCGAACACCACGAATAATGTAAATATGTACTTGAATTGCTTTTTCATTTTTAGATAAAATATGGGTTTGGACAAAACTAACGATTCATTGAATAGTTAAATGCGACACTTAAATGAGATATCCACACCGAATTGTTATCTTCAAAATACTTGGTGCTTGGATTGTTTCTCTTTTGTTATGATAATTGATTTTTGAGAAATGGTTACACCAAGAATTGCGAATTAATTAATTGCTAATTGCGAATTGAAAATCAATCATCGAGAGATTTTTGGCCTTTTAAGACAATGCGAAGCCAGATGTAGCCAATTGTTCCAGCGCACAAAGAAGAAAGTAGAATAGCAAATTTGGAATTGTTGATGATTTGTGCGTCGTCGAAAGCGAGTAAAGTAACGAAAATTGACATCGTGAAACCGATTCCACCTAATATGGAAACGCCAAATAATTCTGTCCAACTGATGTTTTTTGGGAGTTCGCAAATGCCCAATTTAACCGCGATGAAAGTGAATAATGTGATTCCAATTGGTTTTCCAAGAACCAATCCGATAAAAATTCCTTTGCTATAATTTTCAAGTAAAAATTCACTCCAGTTGCTTTCAATAATGATGGCCGTATTTGCCATTGCGAAAATTGGTAGAATCAAATAGGGGACAGGTTGTTGTAAAATACGCTCTAATTTTGCTGAAGCTGATTTGTGTTCATTGTGACTTGTAGGAATTGTAAAAGCAAGTAAAACGCCTGTGATTGTGGCGTGAATTCCAGAATGGTGCATAAAATACCACATTGCGACACCGACGCTTAAATAAAGTACTAAGTTTTTGATTTTGAATTTATTGAATGCAAGTAGCACTCCAAAAAGAGCCATTGAAATCAACAGATTTGTCCAAACAATTCCTTTGGAATAAAAAAGTGCAATGACTACAATCGCTGCTAAATCGTCAATGACTGCAAGGGCTGTTAGGAATATTTTAATGGAAAATGGTATGCGATTTCCAAGCAATGACAAAGCCCCTAATGCGAAAGCAATATCCGTTGCCATTGGAATTCCGAAACCCGTTTTGGTTGTTGAAGTAAAATTGAAAATAGTATAGATTAAAGCTGGAACTAAAACGCCACCAAGCGCACTAATTCCAGGAAGAATCGCTTTTTTGAAAGTTGAAAGTTCGCCAACTTGAAATTCACGTTTGAGTTCTAAACCAATGAGCAGAAAGAAAAACGCCATCAATGCATCGTTCACCCAATTTTCGATTTTCATCCCCGCAAAATCCTTTTCCCAAAAGGAAAGATAGCTTTCTTGAAACGATGAATTGGTAATTAGAATCGATACAAGCGTTACAGCAATCAATAGTATTCCACTTGATTTTTCGCTTTCGAAGAAGCTTTTGAACAAGTCGGAAACACGTTCTTTCACGACTTACACCAATTGTTGCAATGCAATTTCAAATGCCGCTTTTGCGATTCCAGTTTTTTCGTTGTGTTGGTTGTAAG
>RFNX01000404.1 GCA_009926905.1 Flavobacteriales bacterium | reverse complement strand
CAAATTTTATAATCTTATCTTTGCGGTATGATTCCATTTTCACCCCCACGCATCGATCAACGCGTAATAGATGAAGTAAACGCAGCCCTTTTAAGTGGTTGGATTACAACAGGTCCACGCACAAAACTTTTCGAAAAGAAAATTACTGAATACACTGGTTGCAAAACGACTGTTGCTGTCAATTCGTGGACTTCAGGAATGGAAGTTTTCTTGCGCTGGTGGGGAATTGGTGAAGGTGACGAAGTCATTATTCCTGTTTATACCTATTGTGCAAGTGCAAATGTTGTGTTACACACAGGAGCAAAACCTGTAATGGTAGACATAAACGAATCGGACTTCAATATTTCAATTGAGAAAATTCGAGCAGCCATTACTCCTCGCACTAAGGTCATAATGCCCGTTGATATATCAGGATTCCCCTGCGATTACGATGCCATTTACAAGCTTGTAAACGAATGTAAAGACCAATTTCAAGCGAATAATGAAAAGCAAAAAAAACTTGGTCGCATCTTAATAGCTGCTGATGCAGCTCATAGTTTTGGAGCAACCTACAACGGAAATATGTCAGGAAGTTTGGCGGATGCAACTTGTTTCTCTTTTCACGCTGTAAAAAACTTAACTACAGCTGAAGGTGGAGCCGTTTGTTTAAATTTGCCTGATTCATTTGATCACGAAGAAATTTATAAAGAATTTTGCATCAAAATCTTGCACGGACAATCGAAGGATGCGTTAGCAAAAACAGTTAAAGGTGCTTGGAAATACGATGTGCTTGAAGCAGGTTACAAATGCAATATGACAGACATTCAAGCGGCTATTGGATTGATTGAATTGGAACGTTACGATGAAAATCTAAATCGAAGAAAAACAATTTTTGAAGCGTACGATTCAGCTTTTTCAACTGAAGATTGGGCGATTACTCCAACTTATAAAGATGCAAATCGTGAAACGTGTTATCATTTGTATTTACTGAGAATTGCAAACGTAACTGAGGCACAACGCGATGCAATCATTCAGGAAATTTTCGAACAAGATGTTTCTGTAAACGTCCATTTTCAGCCATTGCCACTTTTAACTGCCTATAAAAATCTCGGTTATTCCATCGATGATTATCCGCAAGCATACCTGAAATATGCAAGTGAAATTTCATTACCTGTTTACTTTAATTTAACAGACGAACAAGTGGTAACCGTTATTACAGCAGTGAAAAACGCTATAAAATTGGTTTTGGGATAAACTCAAAATTTCTTGAAAACACACGTTCGATTTGATTCGTAAACAAATACTTCTTAATCAACACTCGAAGACTGAAAACTAAATCGCCATTTTTCATTTGAAAGTAATAATTTTGAAGGCTTAATTTTTAATATGCGCGCACTCTATTTAAAGGAAATCAATAGCTTTTTGAGTTCTATCATTGGCTACGTTTTCATCGTCATTTACTTGATAGCGTCAGGTTTATTTCACTGGATTTTATCGTTCAACACTAACTTATTGGAAGGTGCTGAAGCAGATATGATTCCATTTTTCAACCTTTCGCCAGTCATTTTTCTCATCTTGATTCCTGCAATCACTATGCGTTCCATCGCAGAAGAAAGAAGAACAGGAACAATCGAATTGCTTTTAACTCGACCAATTTCTGATTTAAGCATGATTTTGGCGAAATATTTTGCTGGAGTGACACTTTTAGTCATTGCGATTTTACCAACTATCGTTTATTACATTTCAATGTATTACTTAGGAAAACCAATTGGAATTATTGATTCAGGTGCCACTTTCACTTCGTACATCGGATTGATTTTATTGGGTGCCGTTTTCGTGTCGATAGGAATTTTTGCTTCTTCGCTCACGAGTAGTCAAATTGTTGCGTTTATATTAGCGATGTTTTTATGCTGGATATTTTACGATGGATTCAATCTACTAGGGAATTTTAGTCAAATCGGTTCATTCGATGCGATTGTTCAAAACATTGGAATTGTAAAACATTACGACGCCATCAAAAAAGGTGTCATAAACACTAGCGACATTCTTTATTTCGTTTCTGTCATTGTGGTTTTTATCAGTGCTTCATTAACCGTTGTAAAAACCTTAAAAAAATAAGCTATGTTCAAAAATTCAAAGCTATTCAAAGGATTATATAACTGGTCAGTTCTTTCGATTATTATAGTTGCAGTTGTACTCATAAATATCATTGGGGCATTTGTTTACATGCGTTTGGATATGACGAAAGACCAACGTTATTCGCTTGCGCAAGGAACGGTGAAATTCTTAAAAAACAAAAGTAATTTCGACAACCGAATCAGCATTCAAGTGTATTTAGAAGGGAATTTACCAGCTGAAATCAAGAATTTTCAAAATGCATTAAAAGATAAATTGCAAGATTTCAAATCCATCGCTGGTAACCGAATTGAATTCACATTTATCAATCCTCAAAATGGCTCTAAAGCTGACCAACAAGAGCTTTTCGTACAATTGTATGACCAAGCACGAGGAATTTTACCGATGGAAATCATTTACATGAAAGACGGTGTTCAAAGTCAAGTCATGTTATGGCCCGGAGCGAAAATGAGTTATTCCATCAACGGAATCATTAAAGAACAAGTCATTCAGTTTTTACCGGGAACGAAACCGGGAAATCCCTACCAATTGGCTGGAATGACGGATATCATTGAAAATGCCTTGAATAATTTAGAGTACAATCTCATTTCTAACATGCGTAAATTGGTGCAAACTGAAAAACAACGCATCGCATTTTTACAAGGTCACGGTGAATTGAATCCGAATCAAACAGCGCGCGTTCGTAATTTAATTTCGCCTTATTTTGCCATTACCGATGTACGATTGAATGATTCTATTGCAGCATTGAACGATGTGGACGGATTAATCATTGCCGACCCACAAACACCTTTTTCGAATAAAGATCTATACCTAATCGATCAATTCGTTATGCGTGGAGGGAAATTGATGTGCTTCATGAATACTTTGTCTTTGAATGAAGATTCCTTGATGGCTCGAGGTGTGACGCATACAACGCGCAAAAACATGAAGTTGGAAAACATGTTATTCGATTACGGATTGAAAGTAAACGAGAACTATGTGTTGGATGTAAATTGTGTGCCGAAAGTTGTTCCGTATGCAGAGCAAACGTTCATTCCTTGGTTTTTCCAAGTTTTAGCGACACCTACAATTCATCCGATGACAAAAAACTTAGAGCCCGTTTCTTTGAAATTTGTCAATGAAATACAATTTATCAAGCAAGAAAAAGTTGCGTTAACACCGATTTTGACTTCTTCTACCAACTCAAATAAAACAGGATTAGCACCATTGGTAAGTTTGTCCTTGCCACTTTCTTATGGTAGAAAACCTGAATTAGTTGTAAATCCAGAGGATGAAGTGAATAAACTTTGTGTTGCTGGTTTGGCGGAAGGTTTCTTTAAATCGCATTTCCAAAATAGATTGGTGGGAGAATTTGCAAATAATCCTCTTGCGAAATACAAAGCAAAAAGTACAAAAGAAGGAAAAGTGCTCGTGGTTGGAAATGGGCATTTTATTGCGAATCGTTATGACTCTATTCCAAATCCAAAAGGAGTTGGGTATTTG
>RFNX01000468.1 GCA_009926905.1 Flavobacteriales bacterium | reverse complement strand
GAATTATTACAAGAATTTGAGCGCGTTTGGTCTTCCGTCGATTTAACAGAGGCAATGGCATTCGTTCGCGATGACAAAAATGCAATAATAGACGATGGAAATCGCATTTCATTCTTCCCTTCTAGTAGATTTACATTGAAAGTGAACAAAGAAAATGCAGTGAAATCAGGTGTACTTGAGAAAAGCGACTTGAAATCTTGTCCAGAATCAATTGCCTTTGAATTCAATGCTGACAGGGATCGTTACTTAGCGCGCGATGAGGCTATGATGATGGAAATTGTTGCTAACAACGACTGGAAAAGAGGTATTTATTTCTCAAGTAGCCGTGGATCCTCTTTCTCAATTGCATTATTAAGCGCTGGTCACATCAAACAAGTTGGAATGGCTTACGAAATGAGTCCCATGAAAGACGAACCTGTTTTCTTCAATGTGAAAAAAATGTACAAACACATGACGAAAACATACAGTTGGGGCGATATGAAAAATCCAAAAGTATTAACGGATTACTATGCACGTCGACATACACAACAGTATAGAGTTAACTTCTTGCTTTTAGCGGAACAACTTTACAACAAAAAAGATTACAAAAAAGCAAACGAAGTTTTAGACATGTCTATGGCTGTTATGCCCTTGGAAACCGTATTAGATTTCGGTGAAGTGAATCAATATGATGGAATGAGTTCATTGAAAATAAACAGCCCGCATTTATCATTTAACTACCAAGGAGAAGAAATTAGAGCGAAGTCTAGTGGTGTTCTACACGAATTTGTTCAATTGTACTTCATGTTAGGTGAGAAGAAAAAAGCGACTGAATTAGGAATGAAACTCATGAAAAACTACGAGACGATTTTCAACTATTTCGAACACAGTAAAGCTGAATTTGCAGGTAACCAAGAAAATGCGGAAGATTTATACGCTGCTATCGATGCTGCTTTCAAAATGTATATCATTGCTTCAGACAAACAAATGGGCGATCCAAATGGAAAACTTGCAAAATACATTTATGCGAAAATCAATCGTGTTTACAAAAATGTAATGCCACGCATTTATTCTGAATTGGAACAAATGGCAAGCGATGCGGGCGAAAGTTCATCAGGTGTGGGTTACTACAACAATATGTACATTGGCTTGCAAATGAATTTAGGAGCAATGGGCGAACATTACGGTTTACTAAAACGTTCTGCTCAACCAACTCCAGCAGCAGCTCCAAGTCAAGAAAACCTGAATTTGGATGCTATAGTTCCTAGCGGAGGTCCTTCTGACACGATGAAATAGCCATGCGATTTTTCCGAAGCCCATTATTAGCTCGGTACCTGATTCGAAAAGGTATCTGGAAGGGTTCGGATAAAAATGCAATATATTTAACATTCGACGACGGGCCGAACCCTGAGGTAACGCCCTTCGTCTTGAGTGTCCTTCGGAAATACAAGATCAAAGCAACGTTTTTTTGCGTTGGAAATAACGTAAAAAATTACCCAGAAGTATATGGTCAGATTTTGGAGGAAGGTCATCGCGTTGGAAATCATACCATGTTTCACGAAAATGGAATAAAAACAGCGAATCATGCTTATATAGAATCCGTAGAAAATGCTTCAAACTACATTGATTCTGATTTGTTTCGTCCGCCGTATGGAAAAGTGAGCCCAACGCAATTTAAAACATTAGTAAAAACGTTGAAAAAGAAGGTCGTTTTTTGGACTTGGATTTCAAACGATTGGGATAAAACACTAGCTTCGAGCGAAATTATTTTAAAAGCAAAAAGCATACGTGGTGGGGATATTTTAGTATTTCACGACAGTTTAAAAGCTCAAAAAAATTTAACAGAATCATTGGAAATAATTATCCAAATGCTTCAAAAAAGAAACTTTCACTTTAAAAACAATTTCTGATGCCCAATTTTTTTGAACGTTTAATTTCAGAATTTCAGTCGCCTTTACGGTATTTTTTTGAACATTTAATTTCAGAGTTTCAATTGCCATTAAGAAACCCAGTTTTATTGTTTTCTTTATTGCTTTTCATCATTCTGCTTTCACCGATTGTTCTTCGCAGAGCCCAAATTCCTGCTATTATTGGATTAATTATTTCTGGTGTAATCATCGGGCCACACGGTTTAGGTTTAATTGGAGAAAGAACTATGGAAGATGAAGGCTCAATTAAGTTATTCTCCACGATTGGTTTGCTTTATATAATGTTCATGGCAGGACTCGAATTGGAATTGAATCAATTCAAGAAATTCCTGAATAAAAGCCTCACTTTTGGTTTACTAACTTTCGCCATTCCAATAGCTCTGGGTTATCCATTGTGTTTCTATGTCTTACAACTTTCACCATTGGCGAGTTTGTTAACGGCGAGTATGTTCGCCACCCATACCTTGGTCGCTTATCCAATTGTAAGTAAATACGGGCTTTCCAAACATTCTTCCGTTGCGATTACAGTTGGTGGAACAATTCTTACTGATACAGCCGTTTTAATCATTTTAGCAATCATTTCAAGTGCTACAAAAGGTAATTTGGATTTTGCATTCTGGGTGCGATTGATCACCTCGTTAACGATTTTTTCAATCATCATGTTTTTCTTCATCCCGAAGATAGCACGTTGGTTCTTTAGTAAGTTGGACAGTGAAAAATCCTCGCAGTACATTTTCGTGCTTTCAGTCGTTTTCTTTGCGGCGTTCTTAGCAGAGGTAGCTGGAGTTGAACACATTATTGGTGCATTTGTTGCAGGATTGGTTCTAAATCGCTTGATTCCTCACAATTCCATTTTGATGAATCGAATTGAATTCATAGGAAATTCATTGTTTATTCCATTCTTCCTGATTTTCGTTGGAATGGTTGTCGATTACAAAGTGTTTTTTCAAGGAACGTGGCCCTTAATCATCGCTGGCGTTTTAACTTCATTTGCAATCTTCAGTAAGTGGTTGGCAGCTTTGGTCACACAATTTATTTTCAAAATGTCGAAAATAGAACGTCAAATCATTTTTGGTTTAAGTACTTCTCATGCTGCTGCAACGCTTGCAATAATCATGGTAGGTTATGATGAAGGAAAAGGAATTTTGGACATCAACATCGTCAATGGGACCGTACTTCTGATTCTATTCACATGCATGACTGCATCATTTGTGACTGAAAGTGCAGGTAAAAAATTATTGATTCAATTAGCTGAAAGTAGCGATATTGATGTGAACGAAACGAAACTGCGCAACAAACACATTATGGTTTCGATGAACGAATTGAAAGGAAACGAAGCCTTGTTGGAATTTGCTTTATTGGTTTCAGACCCGAAAGTTATCAATCCTGTTTCAGTCGTAAGCGTTTATCCAGACAATGATCAAGCTGAATTGATGATTCGAAAATCGCGCAAATCATTGGAAGATATTGTAAAACATTTTTCTGGGCACGAAACCAAATTGAATACAATTGCAACCATTGACCACAATTTATCTTCTGGAATTGCTCGTGTTTCAAAAGAATTAGTTAGCGACATTGTTGTTTTAAACGATAGCCGTCAAATGAATTTGTTGAAACGAATTGTTGGCGATGACCGCGCACATTTATTAGATGTATGCAACAGAACCATTTTCTTCTGTCAAATGGATAAACCTGCCGTGAGTTATAATAAAATTGTTTTGGTTACTCCTCCACATTCTGAATTGGAACCAACCTTCGGACTTTGGGCAGAGCGCATCATTCGTTTAGGAAAAGAGCTTTCGATTGATATAGAAATGTTTGGAACGCAATCGTGTTTGGAACGTTTTCAAAAAGTTGGAAATGCGAATAAATTGGATTTTAGTATTCATTTGAAGGAAATTGAAAGCACGGAAGATTTCTTTTTGCATTATGTAAAATCAGATGCTAACCTCATCGTTTTCTGTTCTTCTCGCGCAGGATCCGTTTCATACGAACCGTTGATTGAATCGTTTGGACAAAAGATTGAAAAAGCTTGTCCGAAGAATGACACGATTTTCATTTATCCAGGAATGGACACAGAAAACTATTATTCAACTTACCAAGACATTTCTGCAAATCCAATTAGTGCAGGGGTTGAAACCATTCAGAAAATCGGTAGAGAAGTAGGAAATATTTTTAAAAAATCGGAGGACGACGAAAGCAAATAACAATGCGCAAACAAACCAATATTCTCTTTTACATTCTGAGCATTTATGTTGTTTTGCAATTTACGTGGTGGGGGTTTCATTTGATTCAATTGAGTTTAGAACTTGAACCTTCCAATCACAACCTGAATCGTCGCGTTTTAATGATCATTGGCGAAGGCTCTGTTTTCTTATTGATTTTGATTTTAGGATTATTGCGAATTCGCAGTTCAATTCGTAAAGAAATGGAATTGAATCAACGACAATCTAATTTCTTGCTTTCTGTTACGCACGAACTTAAAACCCCAATCGCTTCAACAAAATTGTTCTTACAAACGCTTCAGCGAAGAAATTTGCCCGAAGACAAACGATTGGAAATCACACAGAAAGCAATTGAAGAAAATGCACGATTGGAACTTTTAATCGAAAATATTCTCAATGCCACACGTTTGGAAAACAAAGCCTTGAAACCAATAAAAAGTGAATTTCAATTTTCTACCCTAATTCAGCAATTGGTCGATCGCTTCCATAAACGTTTCTCGCAGCCATTCATTTCAATCGAAATTCAACAAGATGCTTTGCTTAACGCGGATGCTTTTTTAATCGAAACCATTTTAACTAATTTGATAGAAAACGCCATCAAATACACAGGAGAAAACGCGAATATCACCGTTTACTCTCAAAATCAGTCTGGGAATTTTGTTTTTGGAGTGAAAGATGAAGGTCCTGGAATTGCTATTTCTGAAAAGAAAAATATTTTTGAAAAATTCTATCGTGTTGGAAATGAAGACACAAGAACAAATAAAGGAAGTGGTTTGGGCTTGTATATTGTGAGTGAATTTGTACACTTACAAAAAGGTTCCATCACTTACCGTAACAATCAGCCGAAAGGAAGTATTTTTGAAGTAACTTTACCATTATGACGAAACATTTTGGATTAATTATCTTAGACGGATGGGGAATTGGGAACGGTTCAATATCCGATGCCATTGCAAATGCAAACACACCATTTATGGATTCTTTGCTTCAAAATTACCCACATGCAACACTAAGAACCTGTGGTGAAGATGTTGGGCTTCCAGATGGACAAATGGGAAATTCAGAAGTTGGACACTTAAATATTGGTGCTGGAAGAATTGTTTATCAAGAACTTACGCGCATCAATAAATCCATTCGCGATAAAGAATTCCAAAAAAATCCAGTATTGCTAGCTGCTTTCGAAGAAGCAAAAAACCGCAATTCGAAAGTGCATTTCATAGGTTTGGTTTCAAAAGGTGGCGTTCACAGTTCACAAGAACATTTGTATGCGCTTTGCGAAATGGCAAAATCCTACGATTTAGAAAAAGTTTTTATTCATGCATTTACGGACGGGCGCGATTGTGACCCCAAAAGTGGTTTGGCTTTTATGCAAGAATTGGAAGAACAATTGACGCTTTCAACTGGGAAAATTGCAAGTGTCGTTGGACGCTATTATGCGATGGACCGCGACAATCGTTGGGAACGCGTGAAAAAAGCGTACGATGTGATGACAAAAGGAATTGGTGAAACCTACAGTTCTGCTTCTGAAGCTTTGTCAAAATCGTATGAAAACGGCATTACAGATGAATTCATTGAACCAAGTATAATTGACGCTGGTGGAATTATTGAAAATGGTGACATCGTTATCAATTTCAATTTTAGAACCGATCGTCCACGCGAAATAACGATTGCTTTGACTCAAAAAGCATTTCCAGAGTACACCATGACGCCTTTGGATTTGTACTATTGCACGATGACCAATTACGATTCAACGTTCTATGGAATGCACATCGTTTTTGATAAAGACAATTTAACGAATACGTTAGGAGAAGTTTTATCAAAAGTTGAAATGTCACAAGTTCGCATTGCTGAAACAGAAAAATATCCGCATGTTACTTTCTTTTTTAGCGGAGGTCGCGAAAGTACTTTCCCTCAAGAAGACCGCATTTTGGTAAATTCTCCGAAAGTTGCTACTTATGATTTACAACCTGAAATGAGTGCTTTTGAAGTACGCGACAAAATCGTTGATTTTATTCATACAAAAGCTCCGAATTTCATTTGTTTGAATTTTGCAAATCCAGATATGGTGGGACACACAGGTGTTTATTCAGCAATCATTAAAGCAGTTGAAACAGTTGACGGATGTTTGCAGAAAGTCGTGGAAGAAGGTTTGGAAAAAGGGTATGAGTTTTTAGTAATTGCCGATCACGGAAACGCTGACTACGCTTTAAACGAAGACGGTTCGCCAAATACAGCACACAGCTTGAATCCAGTTCCAATGGTTTTGGTAACACATGATAAAAGCATCACTTTGAATGATGGTATTCTAGCAGATGTTGCACCAACTATTTTAAGCAGAATGCAAATTGCTGCACCCATTGAAATGACAGGTAAAACATTGGTCAACAACTAAATCTGTTGAATTTCAATGATTTCTGTAATTAGTCCGCCAATTTTTGAAATAATCTAAGAATTCTGTGGTTCGCAATTAATTAGCACTATTCACCTCCATTTTCAATCCGCCTCGGCGGAAACTCATTTTCATCCGTCAGCTGACGGACAAATTAATCAAATCGTAATTAAATAAGCAGTCTGGCTATCCTTTAGCAATTAGTTTCTTACTTTTGCAACCTAAAATTTAAGCTTATGTATCGCTCGCACACTTGTGGAGAATTAAGAATGGAACACGTTGGAACAACAGTAACTTTAGCAGGTTGGGTACAACGTTCAAGAGATTTAGGTGGAATGACTTTTACCGATTTACGTGATCGTTACGGTCTTACACAGTTGGCTTTCAACATGGAAGTGAATGCCGATTTGTGCGAACAAGCAAGAAAATTAGGACGTGAATTTGTGATTCAAGCAATAGGTATTGTTATCGAGCGCAGTAGCAAGAACAAAAACATGCCAACTGGTGAAATCGAAATCAACGTGACGGAATTGAAAATCCTGAACGCTGCGAAATTACCTCCATTTACGATTGAAGACGAAACGGATGGTGGCGACGAGATTCGTATGCAATACCGTTATTTAGATTTGAGAAGAAATCCAGTGTTACAAAAATTGCGTTTGCGTAATCAAGTGGCATTGGAAACAAGAAAATACTTGGATTCGAAAGAATTTTTAGATGTTGAAACGCCTGTTTTAATTAAATCAACACCTGAAGGAGCACGCGATTTCGTAGTACCAAGTCGCATGAACGAAGGACAATTTTACGCTTTACCGCAATCGCCACAGACGTTCAAGCAATTATTGATGGTTTCAGGTTTCGACCGTTACTACCAAATTGTGAAATGTTTCCGCGACGAAGATTTACGTGCAGATAGACAACCTGAGTTTACACAAATTGACTGTGAAATGGCATTTGTTGAGCAAAACGATATCTTGGAAATGTTCGAAGGTTTGATCAAGCATTTATTCAAAACTGTTCGTGGCGTTGAGTTTGAAGGTGCGTTCCCAAGAATGACCTACGCTGAAGCAATGGAAAAATACGGTTCCGACAAACCAGACATTCGTTTTGGAATGGAGTTCGCGGATATGACCGATTTAGCGCACGGAAAAAATTTCGTAGTTTTTGATAGCTCGGAAGCTGTTATCGGAATCAGTGCACCGAGTTGTTCTGAATACACACGCAAGCAATTAGACGAATTAACCGAATGGGTGAAACGTCCACAAATCGGTGCCAAAGGATTGGTTTACATCAAATACAATACAGACGGAACCTTCAAATCATCAGTGGATAAATTCTATTCTGAAGAAGATTTGAAAGCGATGGCTACACGTGCAAATGCACAACCAGGCGATTTGATTTTATTGTTGTGTGGCGATTTAGAAAAAACGCGCAAACAATTGAACGAATTGCGTTTAAATTTAGGAACGACATTGGGATTGAGAAATCCAGACGTATTTAAACCATTGTGGGTGTTAGATTTCCCATTGTTAGAATGGGACGAAGAAAACGAACGTTACCACGCAATGCACCATCCTTTTACTTCTCCGAAACCAGAAGATTTCCATCTGATAAACACAGAGCCTGGAAAAGTGCGTGCGAATGCTTACGATTTAGCGATGAATGGAGTAGAATTGGGCGGAGGTTCAATTCGTATTCACGACAGAGCGTTGCAATCACAAATGTTTGATTTATTAGGTTTCACGAAAGAAGAAGCGCAAGCACAATTTGGTTTCTTGATGAATGCTTTTGAATACGGAGCTCCACCACACGGAGGTTTGGCTTTCGGTTTAGATCGTTTAGTTGCCACAATGGGCGGTTCAGAATCTATTCGTGATTACATCGCTTTCCCTAAAAACAACAGCGGCCGCGACACAATGATTGACGCACCATCTCCATTGGATGAAAAACAATTGAAAGAGTTGGGGATTAGGTTGAGAGGGTAAATTGTCTTGACTTTGATTAGTGTGATTAAAGGATTACT
>RFNX01000402.1 GCA_009926905.1 Flavobacteriales bacterium | reverse complement strand
GCGTGAAAGGTTACGTTTTCAAAACGCAAGTAGGGGAGACCTCCGTTCACGTGCAAGAATTTACGATTTTGAGTAAAGCATTACGTCCTTTACCATTACCAAAAACAGATTCGGAAGGAAACGTTCACGATGCATTTACGGATGCTGAATTACGCTACCGCCAACGCTATGTAGATTTGGTAGTGAATCCAAAAGTGAAAGATACGTTCATCAAACGTTCCAAAACTATAAGTTCGATGCGTCGCTTTTTTGATGGATTCGGCTATTTAGAAGTAGAAACACCGATTCTTCAACCGATTCCAGGTGGAGCAGCTGCACGTCCGTTTATCACGCACCACAATGCGCTAGATATGCCTTTGTATTTGAGAATTGCTAACGAATTGTATCTGAAAAGATTGATTGTTGGTGGATTTGATGGTGTGTATGAATTCGCAAAAGATTTCCGCAATGAAGGAATGGACCGTACACATAATCCAGAATTTACGGTAATGGAAATTTATGTTTCCTACAAAGATTACAACTGGATGATGGATTTCACAGAGAAAATGATTGAGCACGTTGCCTTGGATGTTTGTGGAACGACAGAAATAAAAGTGGGTGACAAAGAAATTTCATTAAAAGCGCCATTTGCACGTGTTACAATGCGTGAAGCGATTTTGCATTTTACTGGATTTGACATTGACGGAAAAACGGAAAATGAATTGCGTGCAGCTTGTCAAAGTATGGGAATTGAAACGACGCCTTCGATGGGTAAAGGAAAATTGATTGATGAATTGTTTGGTGAGAAATGTGAAGGAAACTACATTCAGCCAACGTTTATCACGGATTATCCGATTGAAATGTCGCCGTTGTGTAAACGTCACCGCGAAAATCCAGAGTTGACAGAGCGTTTTGAGTTGATGGTGAACGGTAAAGAAATCGCGAATGCGTATTCTGAGTTAAATGATCCAATTGACCAACGCGAGCGTTTTGAAGAGCAATTAGGTTTATCAGAAAAAGGCGATGACGAAGCAATGTTTATCGACCAAGATTTCTTGCGCGCATTGGAATACGGAATGCCGCCAACGTCCGGGATGGGAATTGGAATCGACCGTTTGGTGATGTTGTTAACGAATAATTCTTCGATTCAAGAAGTGTTGTTCTTCCCTCAAATGCGTCCAGAAACGAAATCGGTAAAAATCGAATTGAACGAAAACGAAAAAGCGATATTTGATGTAATGAAATCGCTGAAAGAGCTTGAATTACCTGAGTTAAGATCAAAATTTGAAATGAGTAACAAAGCGTGGGATACGAGTATTAAAACCTTGACAAAAAATAATTTATTGAAAGTCACGAAGGAAGAGGAGCGGTTGATTATAAAGATTACAGATTAGAAATTTAAAAATTGCGGCACTTCGACAAGCTCAGTGTAAAATTGCGGATTAAGAGATTGCAAATTAGAAGATTACAAATTGCAGATTAATTTTCAATCCGCCTCGGCGGAAACACATTTTCAAATTTTCAAATTATCATTCTCTCATTTCTCATTCACTCATTCCTCATAAAGTCCTAATGTCTTAAAATCCTAAAGTCCTAAAGCCCAACAAAAATCTACCTAATGAAGCAACTAATTTTTTTCTTGTTTTTCTTGCCGATGATAACATCAGCGCAGGAATTTTCATTTGAACTCTATTTTGAAGATGCACTTGGAAATCGCGACACTTTGGTTTTGGGCTACGACCCACTTGCAACTGATAGTATTGATGTGGCTTTCGGAGAGGAAAATATTATAGCACAACCTTGGGATAGTGTTTTTGAGGTACGAATAAGTGATTATTATGACAAAAATCAAGTCGGAGAACAGGTTTCGTTTAACTCTAAAAAGTCAATTCAGGATAATTTAGGTCAACCTTTCTTTTTCATAGATAAAATAGAGATTAACATTAAAGCGAAACATTTTCCGATTATAATTTCATGTGACTCCACACTTTTACAATCATCAGAAAGAAGAGGTACGTTTATTACAAGTATGTTACCTGGTGGATGGTTTGATACAGGTGGGTTCGTCAATGATTTATTTTACAAACCACAAACTCTTATTGATTTGGCAGGATTTGAAAGTTGGCCACATTATCCTTTTAATTCCTACTACCTTGAAGCGTCCGATTCAGTCTATGTTTGTTGGGCTGTAATTGCTGATTCAAATACAAATACGTCAAATATTCTCGAAAGTTCAATAGATAAAATAATCAAAATCTCCCCAAACCCAGTTTCTTCAAACGAGAAAATAACAATCAATGCTCAAGGCAATTACACAATCGTTGATATTCAAGGAAAAGCTATTCAGAAAGGAATAATTGAGAATAACTCAGTACAATTAATTAATGTTGAAAGTGGAATTTATTTCTTTACTTTGGAAAATGAAAATGCGGTTTATAAAACTAAATTTGTTGTTAGGTGATGGTGTTTTGTTAGTTCAAAATCTTCATCTTCGTTCTCTCATTTTTCATTCTCTCATTTCTCGTTTAGTCCTAATATCCTAAAGTCCTAACGTCTCAAAGTCCTAATATCCTAACATCCCAAAGTCCCCAATATGAAAACAAAAGAAGAAATAGTAGAAAACTGGTTACCACGTTACACGGGAAAAAAACTAGAAGAATTCGGGCAGTATATTTTGCTAACGAACTTTGGTGGTTATGTGAAAATGTTTGCTGAGAAATACAACGTTGAAATTGACGGGCAAGAACGTCCGATGCAGTCGGCAACAGCTGAAGGAATTACGATAATTAATTTCAGTATGGGAAGCGCAATGGCAGCAACGATAATGGATTTGTTGTCGGCAATTCAACCGAAAGCGGTACTTTTCTTAGGGAAATGCGGTGGATTGAAAAAGAAAAATGAAATTGGAGATTTAATCTTACCGATTGCGGCGATACGTGGAGAAGGAACATCAAATGATTATTTTCCAGCGGAAGTTCCTGCTTTGCCATCGTTTAATCTTCAAAAAGCAATTTCATATACGATTCGTTTGGCTGGAAGAGATTATTGGACTGGAACGGTTTACACTACAAACAGACGCGTTTGGGAGCACGACGAAGCCTTTAAAGAATATTTGCGCACCATTCGTGCCATGGCAATCGATATGGAAACTGCGACGATTTTTAGTGTAGGTTTTTACAATGAAATTCCAGCTGGAGCTTTGCTTTTAGTAAGTGACCAACCAATGATTCCTGATGGTGTGAAAACAGAAGCAAGTGATGCGAAAGTAACGACAGAATACGTTGATGATCATTTAAATATTGGAATCAATTCCTTGAAAGAAATTCAAAATTCCGGAAATTCTGTGAAGCATTTGAAGTTTTAGAACTTCGATTTAATTCGGTTTAAACGTCAGGATTTGTAAATAAATTCCTGTTTCGTTTAATTGTCCGTTCAACCAACTTCGTCTTTTTCTTTTATGAATTGGTGAGGAATAATTGGCAATTAAAAAGCGGTTTGCGTCTAATCGAATGATGGATGGAAATGCAGTATCGCCTGCGCCAGGTAAGTTCATAATCCATTCCACGCACCTTTTTTCTTTATTGATTTTGTATAAAGCAGTTGTTTTTGGCGTAAGTGAAAATCCAATCCAATTCACAAGGCGTTGGTGCGTAATCGAGGAATTTAATTTCGCTTTCCGAAACGGTTTTTTACCCAATTGCTTTCTGCCAATCAGGAAAATATCGTTTTGAAAACGGAACATTTTGGGTGACATGTAGCAATTATCGTCTGACCTTGCAGGGAATTCCCAACGACCTAAATCCTTTTTTGAAGCAAAAGCGACATGTGAGCCAAATCCAGTTTTATCGCCATCTTCCAATCGTGTGACTGCCCAAATATTCGTGTCTTTGTCAAATTCGAATGCTGTTTCTGAAACGCCACCTAAATAAACTT
>RFNX01000577.1 GCA_009926905.1 Flavobacteriales bacterium | reverse complement strand
TAATTCCTGGAAATCAATCGAAAGGTTTAAAATTGATTTATTTTTCTTGGTACAAAGTGGATGAAAACAACTTTTACACTGAAGTTCACCGTGAATCAAGGGTAATTTCAATGGACACGAGTTTAAAAGGTTACGTGTATTTTAATCGATTGGAACCAAATGAATCCATAACAATTCCCTTTTTCTTTAATGATACAAAAAATGCACAAAGACACATCAATTCAACTTACGAAATTCCAAAATTGGCACCGGGGAAGTATAAAATAATCGCTTGGTATTATCCTTGGGATGAAGAACTTTCGAAATATGCGTTCAATAAATACGATTGGAAAGGTCGTGACCTTAATCCAGATAAAAATCCAGAATTTCTAGATTTATCTGAAGCGGGAACGCAAAGCACTTATTTTGATGTGGAAATCGTAAACGAAAAAACGCAAGCGACTAAAGAAATCTACACTAAAACATGTCCTAAACATTGTAGGTTTTGTCATGCAATAGAACACAATCAATGGAGAAAAGTAGAACGTATTATTCGTCGACAATCGTCCTCGCGCTCTAGACTCAAAATTAAAGGGAAGAACTTTGGGAATTGGTACAAAAATCATCGTAAAGTTGCCAACTATGGTCCTTACCCTGATGCAATCCTCGCTTCTTTACCATCACATACAGGTATTGAGATTATTTTTAAAAATCAACAAGGATATCATTATTTCTATCTCAGTTGGCAAATTGGAAAAATAAAACCTATTTCTTCACGACTAAATGGTTTATGGTACGCGATGTTTAATGCTTCTTCGCCATTCAAAAGTGCGAAACATAGATATTATGTTTTGAAGAAGATGAAAAGGTGGTAAAAGTAAATTTTTTATATTGAAACTCGATTTTGAAAAGGATTCTAAGTTAGTAAATTACAACACAAAAATTCAAGAATAAAGAAGTCGTAACACCCAGTTTCTAACGGTTTTCGGTTCAATTTTTGCTTATTTGAAAGGTACAAACTCAATTAATATTATGGCGCAATCTTATTTTATCAGAATTTCTCTCTTCTTTCTGATTTTTTCTATTCCATTAACTGCTCTTGCGGATTTTCGTCCTGTTTATTTAAAGGTAGAAATAAATGCTCCGAAAAATAAGTTTACAAATTCTGAGCTGGTTCAAATAAATGTTACCATAAAAAATGTTGCGACTAGAAACCATTTTATTTTAATTCCTGGAAATCAATCGAAAGGTTTAAAATTGATTTACTTTTCGTGGTACAAAGTAGATGAAAACAACTTTTATAGGGAAGTTCACCGCGATTCGAGAATGATAGTAATGGATACAAATTTGAATGGATCCGTCAATTTTAATCAATTGGAACCAAATGAATCGACTACAATTCCATTTTTCTTCAACGATACTAAAAACGCACAAAAACATATTAACTCCAATTATGAAATTCCCAAATTAGCACCAGGGAAATATAAGATTATTGCATGGTATTTTCCTTGGGATGAAGAACTTGCAAAATATGTGTTCAATAAATACGATTGGGAAGGTCAAGATCTTGATTCAAATAAAAATCTAGAATTACTAGACTTGTCTGAATCTGGGACGCAAAGTACTTATTTTGATGTGGAAATCATAACCCAAGCAGAAGCTAAAGAAACTAATTCTGTTAATAGTTGTGGTAAAAGATGTAAGTTGTGTCGAACAATTGAACATGAAAACTGGAATAAAACCAAACGCTTAATTCGTCGCGATTCAAAAGATATCAATGAATACAATATGGGAAATGACTCCAATGGGAATTGGCAAAAAGCGCACCGAAATATTGCTTATTTAGGAGACAATCCCGATGCGATTTTGGCATCAATGCCTAGTTTTTTATCGCGTGAAATAATCTTTCAAAACAATAATGGTATCCATTATTTTCAATTGACTTGGCAACTCGGAAAAATCAGTAGAATTGGATCAAGAATGAATACTTTTTTCTACATGATTCGCTTAAAGAAAATTAGAATTAAGGATTCGAACTTAAGATATTGTAAGTTGAAATATATGAAAGGAGATGAATAATCGCACAAGGAATTACGCGAATTGCGAAAAGAATAATTGCGTCCGCCGCGGAGGAGGAAGTACATACTGCTGAAAAAAATTAATCCTTCAAAACCACAATTCGTTGATTCCAAATACGATTTGAGGTTTGAATTTGAATTTGATAAACTCCACTTGCTAACTGATTCGGAACTTTAGTTTTCAATTCATTCTTTCCAGTAAGAATTTGAATTTTTGCGCCTTTTTGGTCAAATAAACAAAACGTGAAATCGCCATTCAAATTAACTGTCAACTCTTCACCAGCTTGAATTGGATTCGGAAAAATTGATGGGGTTAAAATTTGTGATTCGTTCAAACTAACAGAATTTCCAATATTTACATTATCCAGATAAACAACGTTTCCATATCTTCCTGTGTTTCTAAAAGCAATTTGAAGGTTATCTTCGTTTGCAAAACCTGTTAAATCAACTGAATCTGTGCGCCATTGTGTAGCGCTTGGAACAAAGAAATCTTGAAAATCAGGCGAAGTTGCCAAATCAGTTCCTCCCTTTAAATAAAGTGATTGATAAGTTGCACCACAATCTGTTGATGCCAAAACTTCCAAGGTGTCGCTGTTGACACTTCCCCAGCGAGCATAGGCTACATCAAATTTTAAAAAAGTATTTCCAGCCAGTGAGTTCGTTGAAACATTCAAAATTAAATCATCGAAATTTCCTTGTGAGTCGTTGTTGTAATTATCGAAAATCGCTGATTTATCGGATGCATCAAAACCTCCAACAGTTGATGAAAGCGACCATTGCGCATCATTATTAGGATTGTTAATACTCCAAGCTGAAGGCAAAAATGTTCCTTCAAATCCTTCTTGAATGGCAGTTGGAAGACTTAAAAAATTCAAAATAACTTCAATTGTGTCTGTGTCAGAATTTCCATTTGCATCTGTAATTCTCAAAACCGCTAAATGAGTACCGCTTTGATTGAATAAAATAGAAGGATTTCTTAAGTTTGATGTGCTAGGATTTCCTGTAGGAAAAGTCCAATTCCAAGCTGCATTTGTATGATTCAAAAATGAATGATCTTCAAAATAAAATGAATCGATTTCGCAAATGACTTCTTGGTTCAATTTATCGACCATCGCTCGTGCAATTGGAAGTGAAGGCTGTTCCGTAAGTGAACTTTCCCAAATTCCTTTACCGTACGTTGCCAATCGAATTTTTCCATCTCTATAAAATGGTTTCAAAATATTTCCACTAGTAAACAAAGGTAAACCACTATTATCAAGTTCAAATGGAGTGGAATTATTCCTGTAATAAACAGCTTTGTTTGTTGAAATATAAAGACCTCCGTCTGTTCCTGCAACGTGCGCAATTGATTGAATTGATTCATCTAAAAAAACAGATGAAGTCCAATTTTCCCAAAATTGTCCAGAATTCAATGTTCTGTAAATTTTAAATCCGTTTGCACCATCTGGATATGCCACCCAAAGGTGATTCTCATTTAACGGATTATGCGCCAATAACATACGACGACTATTTCCATTTGGTTTGTTAAGTTGCGACCAAGTTGTGCCACCATCAATCGTTTTCCAAAGCGTTCCATTCGAACCAGAAGCAGGTTGTTGACTCAAATAAATCACATTCGGATTGCTCGAACAAACTTCGATGTATTTTACTTGTGCACTTGTATTTGTTCCAAAAGTATAAAGTAAATTGAAAGATGCTCCTCCGTCAGTTGTTTTCCAAATCGAGTTGTCTTTTCCGATGTAAGCAATAGAATAACAATTCGGATGAAACTCCATTTCACTAGATTCTGCGGCATAATAACTTTCATTCGGAGCCATTCCAAAAGGCGCATTTGCGATTGGATCATTGAGGTTAAAAGGAATTATTTTCCCTGCAATATCCGAAAAATAAGACTTTCGATTTTGACCAGGATTGACATAACCTGTTGGTGCTTCTCCTCCTCCTAGTTCTAAGAAATTTCCTGTTCCGTAATTGTCGAAATGCGCTAAATTTCCATTGTGGTATAAACCTCCAACCAAAATGTCTTCATTCCAACCACTTCCAAATCCCCAATAATCAGATCCGTGAACGCCCGACATTTTAAATTCATAATTACTGGTGAAAAAATCTGTAGAACTATAAATCCCACCATCTGTAGTAATCCAAGTTTTGTTTCCAATTACCCTAAAATCTTGCATATCAACGTGCATATTCAAAGGCCCGCCAACATATCCAGCAACAGAAGTGAAAGTTTGTCCTCCATCTAAAGAACGATATAAATTCAATCCACCAACTAAAATTTCATCCGGATTAGAAGTAGAAGCCATTAATCCACAGTTATAAAATCCTTGGTGATAAGTCCATTCTGGCCATCCGATTGCTAGGTTTTTATGATCTGGAGAATAAGGGCCACCAACTTGTCCACTTGGTAAAGACCAACTTGATCCGCCGTCATCGCTTTTATACACACCGATATACCCAAAATCATCTGCTTTGGATTCACCAATTAGATATGCATAAACTCGGTTTGGGTTTGCGGTAGAAACAGCTAAACGTGCCCCACCGTCATTTCTTGCTGGATCGTTTGACGAATACCAGCCAATTGATTGAACTGTCCATGTTGCACCAAAATCTGTGGATTTCAAAAATTCTGCTGAAATCGTTGTAGGATTATTTCTAACAAGGTATAAAATAGATGCGTCTGCTGTATTCGCTTTTACATCGTAGGACTTATTCGAAAAAAGTAAAGTCCAAGTAATTCCACCATCGTTTGAGCGATAAGTTCCTTTATCAGTACAAGCTAAAACGAGTTGGTCATTTATTGGGTTGATTAGAATTTCATTCACCCCAAAATTTGAATTTGGCAACACATTTGTCCATTGTTGAGCACCATCAATCGAACGATAAATTCCATTATTTCCACCTGCAAAAACAATATTCGGATTAGAAAAATGAACTTCAATTGCGGTTACACCACTTCCAAAATCTTCATTTTTAGAAACTAAAGTCCAATTCAAACCTTCATTCGTACTTTTATACACTTCGCCGGGTTCTGTTCCGCAGTAAACAACTGAAGGATCTCCTAAACATTGATCTAAACTGTAAACATTCGTTTGACCTGAACCTTGAGTGCCACCTTCTTGAAAATTCGTAATCGGTCCAACAATTGACCAATTAGAAGATTTTTCGGAATTTTGTTTCAAACGATACGCTTTATCATTCATCCTTGCTAGCTCAAAACTCGGATAGTTGATAAATCCATTTTCATCTGTGAAATTCAAGTATTTTCTTCGCCAGCGCTTATAAAACTGTGTGTGATAGCTTTTAACGAATGGATGGGTTTTGTAATAGCTTTTGTATAGTTCATCTACTTCAAAAATCGATGGATTTTCTGAATACATTTTTTTTGACCAATCTGGGAGAGTAGCTATTTCTGATTCTGAAGGCTTTTGTAAATTTTGAGAATAAAAACTACTTGAGCAACTGAAACAAATGAAAATTGAGATGATGATTTTTCTTATCATAACAGAATGGAATTTAAAAATCAATAAACTATGAAACAATTAAGGAACAAATTAATTCACCACCTGCACCACTCTATTTAAAGCTCTGTATTTGGCTCTAATTTTTCCACCCTTAGAAGTTCCTTGGGTAACGTCTATTTCATTTTGGCGATCCATAAAAGCTGTAGAATTTCCAAGCCCCAATGACGCCATTTGTGTGATTCCAAGTACAATATTCGATGCGCCATCTTGATCTTGCCATGTCAAAGCTGCCTGTCCCCAAGCTCCATTTCCAACAAAAATCCCAACAGATTCATTTGCAGCCAGAGCTGAACCAACCCAAGTAATAGTTTGAGCTTGCGATTTTTTCAAAGAATCGAAATCGGATGCAAAAGCCAATACATCAACATTCGGAATGCTGTTAACAAACATTTGACCAGCAATGTTTTCATATTTAAAAGTTCCTGTTGTGATTCTTCCTGCATATTCCTTAAAATGACCCGTGTAAAAAATGTTGTAAGCTAAAGTGTCGCCGTTAAAAGTTACGTACGAAGTGGAATCCAATTCTAAAATTGTACCTGTCGGGCCACCAAAACGGAATTTAGCAATCACCCAGGTTTTATCTGTATTTTGATTGTAAAAAACTTCGTAATCAGTATAAATTTTATCTTGGTTTACATCGGATGCGTTTTCTTTAGCACAAGAAGTTAAGATGCTGATTACTAATAAACTTAAAAGACCTAATTTTTTCATTTTGATAGATTTAGAATGACCCTGCAAAAGTAATTAATTTTGGGCTTTTTTAATGTTTAATACTTGATTTTTAATAAAGTAAAAAAGTAATAACACTCAATTAAATCGTAGATTTGGGTATATTTTAGATTAACTCATGAAAAACATTGCCATTTTAACATCAGGAGGCGATTCTCCGGGAATGAATGCTGCAATTCGAGCAATTGTGCGCGCTGGAATCTACCACAATCGTCGTGTATTTGGGATTTATCGCGGTTATGATGGTTTGATTGACAATGAAATCAAAGAATTGAAATCTTCAGATGTCAGTAACATCATTCAACGCGGTGGGACGATTTTGAAATCAGCGAGAAGTGAGCGTTTTATGCGTCCTGAATTCAGAAAAATTGCTTTTGAAAACTTGCAAAAAAACGATATCGACGGATTGATAGTTTTGGGTGGCGACGGAACGTTTAAAGGTGCGTCTATCATTTCGCGCGAATACGATTTGAAAATTATTGGAATTCCTTGCACGATTGACAATGATTTATTTGGAACAGATTTTTGCATTGGGTACGATACGGCGATAAACACAGCCATGGAAGCGATTGATAAAATTCGAGATACTGCGGATTCACACAATCGTTTGTTTTTTGTAGAAGTTATGGGACGCGATGCGGGTTTGATTGCACTTCGAAGTGGAATAGCTGGTGGTGCAGAAGGAATTCTTATTCCAGAAACAGTAACAGATGTAAATGCACTAATTGCCACCTTAAACAAAGATTGGAAGCGCGAAAAATCATCTATGATTGTGGTAGTGGCTGAAGGCGATGAAGCGGGTGGAGCTTACGAGATTTCTAAGCAAGTAAAAGAAAAATGTCCACAATTTGATATGCGCGTTGCAACCTTGGGTCACATTCAGCGTGGAGGAAGTCCTTCTTGTATGGATCGCGTTTTGGCGAGTCGTTTAGGTCTTGCCGCTGTGGAAGCCTTAGTTAACAACGAAAGTAATTTGATGATTGGAATTGTAAATCAATCGATTTCTAAAACATCATTTGAAAAAGCGACTAAACACCATTTGGAAATCAATGTCGAATTATTACATGTGTTGGATGTTTTGGCGAGTTAAGATTTACTACAACTTAAACCGAACTCCCAAACTCAAATCTCCCCTCAAAAATGAACCAAATTCCTTTGGCTCAAGATTGATGATTTGATACAAAAAAAGTGTGTACCGATTTTCAAATACAAAATCTAGTTTATCTTTTATTGGATAACAAATAGATAATCCGAAATTC
>RFNX01000410.1 GCA_009926905.1 Flavobacteriales bacterium | reverse complement strand
CATTAAATGTAGAAACTGGAATAAACTCTAGATTTCCATAATAAAGCGCGTGATTGCCTCGAATATCGGAATTTAGAACTAACTCATTGAGATAAGAAAAATACTCGTTTGAATAATTGAAAATATGAATAAAATACAATGGCGAAACTGACCCATCAATAATTTTATCTACCCTTTCGAATACTACGATGTCATTAATTTGAAAATATTTTCGGTCTTTATCTAGGTCTTTGTTTAAATAAAGCCTGTATTCATTTCTTGTACCCCCAGTAATATTAAATTTGTCATTATGGTAAACAAATCTTGAATATATTTTTGCATCAGAAAAAGGTGCAATTATTGGTAAAACGACAGTGTCATTGTTCTGTAATTTTGAAAGATGAGGAAAAAACACTGCACAATCCATGGATATATAAATATATCTTCCTCTTGAAATTTTACCATCGTCTTTTGGACTACCTAATTCTTGACTGCCTAGTTTTTTAATATAAAATTTACGCATAATACTTGTTTATAAAATCATTTAATGCTAAACCTATTGCCTTTGCAAATTTTGGTGGTACTGCATTTCCTACCATTTTATATTGGTCGGTTAAACTTCCTAAAAATTCAAAATCGTCATCAAAAGATTGAAGTCTAGCTGCTTCTCTTACAGTAATACTTCTGGCTTGCTCAGGATCAGGATGAATGTGTCTTAAACCATCCTTGTACAAATGAGCAGGTATCGTATTACTTGGCTTGTTCCATTTTAAAACATGATATTTATGAATATTTGACCTTTTGCCGGTTATTTCAAAATACAAGTCTTTCAAGGATTCAACTGAAGCGAATTTATTCTGTCCTGTTTGAATATCTTTAGTTAATAATTCGAAAGTTTCAACGTCTCTTCTACTATGCATTCTTGGTTCATGATTTGCAATTTCACAGACATCATAGGTGTGCGAAAAATTTCTTTTACCAACCTTAATTGATTCTTCAAGTGGATGTAACTTTGGTAAGTCATCAATAGCGTCTTTTACGGTTAATACTTTTTTTGATTGATATTTAGGAAAAATAAATTTGTAAAAATCCTGTAATGCAATTTGAGGATTTTCATTAATCAGTTTTTTATTAACTCCTAAAATTACCATTCGCTTTCTTGCTTGAGGAACACCAAATTTTGTACAATCAATCAAGGCATTTTCTCTTAAATTGTTGGATATTTCATAGCCTTTTTCTGCAAATGCATGAGTTATTCTTTCAACTATTGAAACACCACCAGGCATTGCACTTAACATTCCTGGAACATTTTCAAAAATGAATACTTTAGGTTTGAATTCATCAACTACCTTTAAGTAACTCTCAAAAAGGAAATTTCGATAATCATCATTCATACCATTTTCGTCTCGAATTCTTCCAGCTATTGAATATGCTTGACAAGGAGGACCACCAATAACTACATCAATGCCTTTATTTTCGTCAATTATTGACTTCAATCCATGGCTTGTACCATAAACAGGATCATTTCTCCAGCCATTTATTAATTCATCGGTTCTTTGAATATCAAAATGAAAAACTGTTTCATAAGCATTTTCATAATTCCACTTTTTTTTCAAACGATTTGCAAGTGTTTTACATGGTTCTTTTTCCCACTCAACACATGCAAGAGTCTCATATAAATGAGTTTGTTCAAATCCGTCAGATAGGCCACCACAACCAGCAAATAAATCAATTACATTATACTTCATACTTCAAATGTTTTAAAAGTTGTTCTCCAAGGATCTTTCCCAATAAAGGAGGTACTGCATTTCCAACTTGTCTATATTGTTCTGTTTTATTTCCTAAAAACTCAAATTCATCTGAAAAAGATTGTAGTCGTGCATTTTCCCTAACACTAGGAACTCTATTCCATTTATAATGAAAATGATTTCTATGACCAGTATCAATGGTTTTAGAAGGCTTTTTACTATGATATCTTGTCCATGCTTCGTTAAATTTTCTTGAATCACCAACACCAAGAGGTAAGTCTTTGTGATTTCCACCTTCTGGAACTTGAGAAATTACATGTATAACATGGTCGGTATGTTGGGTACCAAGATGATTTTTAATTACTTTATTACCATTTCGCATCATTTTTTGATAATTGCTAAATGGTTTTTTATCATATTCCAAATTTTCGTTTCCTAGATTACTAACTAGATCTGGTAAATCGCCAATTGCATCTTCACAACTAATATATTCTTCTGCTTTTAAAACTGGATCTGGAAATTCAAAAACACCAAAATCTTTTCTGAGTGCAACAAAAAATACTCTTTTACGAATTTGAGGAACGCCATAATCGGGAGCAAAAAGTAATTTTGGATTACAATTGTAACCCATTTCATCACAAAGTCGAATTATTTCTTTTTTTGCTTTTCCGCCATAAAGAT
>RFNX01000435.1 GCA_009926905.1 Flavobacteriales bacterium | reverse complement strand
TGATTCCACAAATTTCGGTAATCATGGGGCCTTGTGCTGGTGGAGCAGTTTATTCACCCGCACTGACCGATTTCATATTCATGGTGGAAGAAACTTCATACATGTTTGTGACAGGTCCAAATGTTGTGAAAACAGTAACACATGAAGAGGTTACTTCAGAAGATTTAGGTGGTGCAAAAACGCACGCTGAAAAATCGGGTGTGAATCATTTTACATCGAGTAATGATGTTGAATGCTTGAAACAAGTGCGCGATTTGGTGACTTATTTCCCACAAAACGCTTATGAGCAAGCTCCTCAACCAAGTATTTACGAATTTAACAAAGCAAAATTAGAGCAGATTGGAAAAATTCTGCCCGACAATACAAACATCCCTTACGACATCCGCAAAGTAGTGGATTGCGTAATTGATGACACTAGTTTCCGTGAAGTTCAAGCTGATTATGCTAAAAACATTGTTGTTGGATTCGCACGTATCGAAGGAAGAACAATTGGCGTTATTGCCAATCAACCGTCTGCAATGGCGGGTGTTTTAGATATCGATGCGTCAAGAAAAGGAGCGCGGTTCGTTCGTTTTTGTGATTCTTTCAATATTCCACTTTTGGTGTTTGAAGATGTACCTGGATTCTTACCTGGAACGGATCAAGAATGGCGAGGTATCATCACACATGGTGCAAAATTATTGTACGCATTTTCTGAGGCTACCGTTCCGAGAATTACGGTAATTACTCGCAAAGCTTACGGTGGCGCCTTCGATGTTATGAATTCAAAAAGTATCGGTGCTGATTTGAATTTTGCATGGCCAACAGCAGAAATCGCTGTAATGGGAGCAAAAGGAGCGGCGGAAATTATTTTTAAAAGAGAAATAGCAACAGCTGAAGATCCGCAAGCAAAATGGCTGGAGAAAGAAGCAGAATACGCTGAAATGTTTGCAAATCCTTACCGAGCTGCAGAACGTGGAATCGTTGACGACGTAATTCTTCCGGAAGAAACAAGAGCTAAATTGATTACTGGCTTCAAAATGTTGGAGAAAAAAGCAGAAACCTTACCAATGAAAAAACATGGGAATATTCCTTTATAACTGAGAACTAAAAGTTGAAAGATAAAAGTGAAGAGATGAATAACAAATTAGAAAATTGCAGTTTTCAAATTAATTTTCATTCCGCCTCGGCGGAAACACATTTTCAAATTTTCAAATACTATCTTTCTCATAAAGTCCTAACATCTTAAAGTCCTAATATCTTAAAATCCTAAAAATCCTAACATCAAATCAAATAAATTAAAAAATGAAAAATCTAATCGAAGCTTTCCCGCAAAACATCATTGATGCAATTGCAATCGGAAATGGTAAAACCTACCAACAACCAAAAAACGAAATTAAAAACATCTTAATCTGTGGATTGGGTGGATCTGGAATCGGAGCGAAAATCGTTTCTAACTGGGTTCAAGACGAAATTAAAGTTCCAATCATCATTAGCAATGAATACTCTTTACCTGCTTTTGTTGATGCAAACACACTAGTAATTGGTTCTTCTTATTCTGGAAACACAGAAGAAACTACGATGAGTATTGCAGAAGCAAAAGAAATTGGTTGTCACATTATCGGAATTTGTAGCGGAGGTCATTTGGCTTCTTTCTGCGAAGAAAACGGTTATGATTACGTTATCGTTCCAGGTGGAAATCCGCCTAGAAGTGCATTGGCATTTTCTGTGGTTCAATTGTTGGATATTTTAGCAAAATTGGGATTAACTTCTGCGTCGAATATTGATGAAATGCGCAGTGCAGTGGATTTGTTAAATGCTGACAACGCTGAAATTCACGAAAAAGCAAAAGAAATCGCTGACTTCTTATATGGCAAAGTTGGAATTTATTATGCTGAAACAAAATACGAAGGAGTAATCGTTCGTGCACGTCAACAATTCAATGAAAATTCAAAATATTTAGGATGGCACCACACAATTCCTGAAATGAACCATAACGAATTAGTTGGATGGACAGGTGGAGATGCACGTTTTGCACCTCTATTTTTCTGTACTGGAGATTTACACCCAAGAAACCAAAAACGTTTGGAAATAACAATGGCGCACGTTGAGAAAATCTGTGGTAAAATCTACAAATTAGAGGCAAAAGGTGACTCATTCATAGAGCGTTCTTTGTACTTAATCAACGTGGTAGATTGGGCTTCTTACTATTTATGTAATTTGAATGGCGCTGATATTATCGACATCGCTATCATCGATTACTTAAAAGGTGAAATGGCTAAATTCTAAATGAATTCTAAACCAACTGTTTCTTGCGAATTCCTAGGACTCATTGACTACAAAGAGGCTTGGGATTATCAAGAAACACTTTTCAAAAAAGCAATTGACTTAAAAATTGCACATAGAAATGGTGAAACGGAAGAAATCCCACAACATCATTTGCTGTTTTGTGAGCATCCGCACGTTTATACACTTGGAAAAAGTGGTAAACAAGAACATCTTTTGTTAGATGAATTGCAATTGGATGAGCACGAAGCAAAATATTATAAAATTAACCGGGGCGGTGATATTACGTATCATGGCCCCGGTCAATTAGTAGTCTATCCAATTTTCGATTTGGAACAGTTTTTCACCGACATTCACAAATACATGCGTTTTTTGGAAGAAGCTGTCATTCTTACTTTGAAAGATTATGGAATTACTGCTGGTCGAATGAAAGGACTAACTGGAGTTTGGCTCGACGAAGACACAGCAAAAGCTCGTAAAATTTGCGCGATGGGCGTGAAAAGTTCCCGTTGGGTGACAATGCACGGCATCGGATTTAACGTAAATACAGATTTATCTTATTTTTCACACATAATTCCTTGCGGAATTGATGACAAAGCAGTAACTTCAATGCAACAAGAATTAGGAGTAAAATTAGACATGCAAGAAGTAAGCAGAAAACTACTCCAAAATCTAGCTGAATTGTTTGAGTTTAACTATTAAATGAAGTCATATGTTGAAAAAGTTGTTACGCTATTTGCTTTACACCATCTTGTTTTTGGTGGTAGCTTTGAATCTGTTTATTGTTTTAACAGGTCGCTATTATTTGTATAGTGGCATTTCTAAAACGTATTTAATAGGAAAAACAGGCCCTACCATTTACGATTTGGATGTATTTCCAAAAGCAACAATAAAAACCTCTAGTAAAGCCTTTCAATGGAAAGAACACCCGCGATTCAACAAAGCAGCTTTCACCGAGAAAGAAGAAAAATTCCATAAAGATTGGAAAACACGCGCATTTCTTGTTTTTCAAAATGACACCTTGCTATTCGAAAAATATTGGGGAAAACACACCCGACAAACAGTTTCCAATTCCTTTTCTGCGGCTAAAACGGTTATTAGTTTAATGATTGGAATCGCTATTGACAAAGGCAAAATTAAAAGTGTTGACGAACCCGTTGGAAATTACATTCCTGAATTCAAAGAAAACGGCAGAGATAAAGTTACAATTCGTCATTTGTTGTTGATGGCAGCAGGTTTCGATTGGGAAGAAAGTGGAGTGAATCCGTTGTCAGAAACAGCAGAAGCATATTATACTGATGATTTGTACGGATTAGTTACCCGTCAAAAAGTAATTGTGAAACCCGGAACGATATTCAATTATCAAAGTGGTGACACACAAATTCTAGCTTTTGTTTTGAAAAAAGCAACGGGAAAAAGCATTGCAGAATTAACCGAAGAATGGTTATGGAAACCAATGGGCGCTGGACAAACCGCTTATTGGAGTTTGGATAAAGATAACGGCGATGAAAAAGCATATTGTTGTTTGTACGCATCCCCAAGAGATTTTGCCTTACTTGGATTCCTAATGTTGAATGAAGGAACTATTGGTGGCAAACAAATTGTTCCGGAGTGGTACATGCACGAAATGGTAAAAACTCCTCCTATAAATACCGAGGAAGATATCCCAAATACACGTTACGGGTTTCAGACTTGGGTGTATCCAAACTTCGGAAATACAGTTCATTACTACAGAGGTTTGGGCGGACAATACATCATGGTCATGCCCAAAACTGGTAGAATGGTCGTGCGATTAGGAGAGAAAAAAACTAAAAATTTCTTAATTCCAGAATCTAAAAAGAACGAAAAAAAATACTGCGAGATAAATAATCAAAAAGTTGGTCATTCTTGGGACATCTTCTATTATTTAGCGATGGGAGAAAGATTGGCGAAGAAAATAAAGAAATAAATGAAAGAAGAACTTTTAGGGCCAAAAGTGGAGAATGTTGCAATTGCTTTGGTTCAAATGATAAATGAAGAAAAAGAAAAAGAGTATTACGTTTATTTAATCAACTTACGCGATGACATCATGGAAGGAATCATTGTTGCAAGCACGGGTTACGGTGAAAACGCGAATACTGGTGAAAAAGTAAAAACATCCACTTTACGTCATTGCATTGAGATTCTTTTGCCAAACGAAGCAGCGAAAATTGAACCGATTATGCCTGAACTTTTTGGTTTATCGAATGAATATTGGTTGAGCTTTTGGGTAAATGACACGTTGTATGATAAAAGATACGTTTTTCCTGCAGAATCAATAGTTGAAGAAAATTTCGTTGTAATTGAACAACTTGGACTTCCAGGTGTCATTTAAAATGAAACGGATTTTAATTTTCTTTTTATTTCTCATTCTCAATTTTGGAGCACTCGCTCTAGGAAGTTGGTTGATGGGCGCAAGTCCAGTTGAAAATCAGTGGTACATAGATTTAAATAAAGCTCCATGGACACCACCAGGCTGGGTTTTTGGCGTTGCTTGGACAAGCATTATGCTTTTGTTTACGATTTACATTACTGTTTTACATCCACGTGTGGTCATTCAACCAAAATTCATACTATTGTTTGGCGTACAATGGTTGCTAAACATTTTATGGAATCCCGTATTTTTTCACTATCACTTTCTCTTTTCGGGAATGGTAATGATTGTGTTGCTTTTGGTATCATTGCTGCTTTTACATCATCAGCTGAATAAACAATTTTTCAATTGGCGCTTATTGTTGGTGCTACCTTACATGCTTTGGTTGTGTGTCGCTTTTTCTTTGAATGCTTTTTCTTGGTGGGCGAATTAGACGTTGAGAAGTTGCTAACTTAAAATTGCTAATTGCGAACGGAATCCCGTTATGCTTAAATTTGCGAAAGATTCAGACTTTGGACTTCGGACTTCGAGAGCCTAAGTCCTCGAGCCTCAGTCCTTGATAATTTTGCTCAGGATACAGCTTGCGTAGAGAGCTTCTTTAAATCCTTTATAAATAGCGGTTTGCTGTTTGACGGCTCGTTATTTTATTCTAAATTGCTTCAAAATTCCAACATGCCCTTTAATAAACTCGACGAATCTACAGCTGGAAAAATACGCCCTCGATTCAATTTGCAAACACCTGTCAAAAAAGAAGAAGTTATGGATTTGATTCACTCTTTTGGGAAGGGCGATGATTCCATAATTGTTTATAAATACAGCCGATTCATACGTTTGAGCATTCCACAAAAAGACCGTCACACGTGGTCGCCCGTGTTGAATTTATCGTTTGACCAAGAAGAAGATCGTACTTACATTCGCGGATTGATTGGTCCTTCTGAGACTGTTTGGCAATCCGTCATGTTGTTTTACATTGCCTTTTCGTTACTTGGATTTTTTGGTTCGATGTTCGCTTTAGTAAAAGTACAAACGAGTGGAGATTATGGCTATTTAACCATCATTCCTGTGTCGTTTGCGATTTTGGCTAGTATCTTTCTAATTAGTCAATCGGGAAAAGTAAAAGCACACACGCAAATGTTGCATTTATTGCGCTACTTGAGAAAATCTGTGGACTCGATTGAATGTGTTCGTGTTGATTGATTAATCATTACACAACCCTTGAATCACGTGAAATGTGTCGTGTGTTGAAGCGATTTTTTTCGTCAGGACATCGTCTTTCGCATTTTTCAAAACCAATTTATTCAGTTCATCACATTCAGTAACGAGTTTGCTCATAGCTTCTTGAATCGCTGGTTTGTTCAATGATGCTGGCGGTGTAGAACTTTTCAAAAGCAAGGCTTTCGCTAATAATTCACCGCTTCTCGTTTTCAAAGGTTGTAAGTTTCCTGTTTCAGAAGGATGAAACGTTTGCCCCATTACTTTATGAAAATCTTTCAATGCTGGCCAATTGTCTTTTTCAATGGTAATGAGCAACGAATCTTTTAAAGCGGCGGTATATTTCTCCGAAACAATTCCCCAATCTAATAAATTCCAAATTCCAGCTAAATAATCAACGCGTTTGTTTTGGTATTTCAAGTAATACGCATGTTCCCAAACATCAATTCCAATAATCGGAATGCCGCGATCTTTCGATACGTCCATGATTGGATTGTCTTGATTGCCAGTACTTGTCACCATCAATTTTTTCTCAGGAGTAACAATTAACCATGCCCAGCCAGAACCAAAACGCGTTGTTCCTGCTTGATTGATAACTTTTTTCAATGAATCTAAACTTCCATATTGTGCCTTAATTGCAGCATCCAATTCTTTAGAAATTTCAAGTTGTTTGTCTTTTGGAGCCAAAATTTCCCAAAATAATGAATGATTGTAATGACCGCCTGCGTTATTTCTCACTGCATCGGGACGAAAACCAGCATACAACATCAAATCTATCAATGAAGTGCTTTCCATTTTTGTTCCTTTCACAGCTTTATTCAAATTATCCACATACGCTTGATGGTGCTTTGAATGGTGAATTTGCATGGTCAACGCATCGATATGTGGCTCGTAATCCGCATAATCATATTTTAAACCAGGAAGTTTGAATGGTTGCGCTACAGCAAAAAATAAGTTTGCAAGAAGTGTTAAAGAAAGGAAGAATTTCATAATTTGAATTTTTACAAAATTACGCTATTTTACCACAAGAAAAGTTGATAGAATAATAAGATTGTTACATCATTCTTTATTAACTAGAGGATTACAAAAGAGAACAGATGAAAAATTTAGCTTTACTTTTACAAGCAAAATAATAGGACGTTTTGAAAAAAGTATTAATCATTGACGATGAAGCCACACTTCGAACTTTGCTTTCGAGAATTGTGGGTTTGGAAGGTTTTGAAGTTTTGCAAGCAGAAGATTTGAAATCTGGAATGATTAAACTGGAACAAAACCATATTGATGTGGTGTTGTGTGATGTGAAACTGCCCGATGGCAATGGAGTGGATTTTACTAAAACGATTAAAGAAAAATTTCCAGCAATTGAAGTCATTCTTCTTACAGCTTATGGAAATATTCCCGATGGAGTAAAAGCAATTAAAAATGGTGCCTTTGATTATCTAACTAAAGGGGACGACAACAATAAAATCATTCCGCTGTTGTTTCGCGCATTCGATAAAATAGAATTGTCTTCTAGAGTGGTTCAACTTGAAAAACAGCTCGGAAATAAACACTCCTTTGAAAACATTATTGGTAAGTCAAAAGTAATTTTACAAGCGATTGAATTAGCAAAAAAAGTTTCACAGACGGATACAACCGTTTTGCTAACAGGAGAAACGGGCGTAGGAAAAGAGGTTTTTGCGCAGTCCATTCATCAAGCCAGTAATCGATGCAAAAATAATTTCGTAGCAATAAATTGTTCAGCATTTAGTAAAGAATTACTTGAAAATGAATTGTTTGGTCACAAAACAGGTTCATTTACTGGAGCTTCAAAAGACCAAAAAGGATTGCTTGAGGAAGCGAATAAAGGAACAATTTTCCTAGATGAAATCGGAGAAATGCACATCGAATTGCAGGCGAAAATTTTGCGTGTAATTGAAAATCAAGAGTTTATAAAAATTGGAGATTCAAAACCGACAAAAATTGATGTTCGAATCATCGCTGCAACAAATCGCGATTTAGAAAAAGAAATTGAAAATGGAAATTTCCGAGAGGATTTATTTTACCGCATTTCTGTTTTTCAAATTCAAATTCCAGCATTGAGAAATCGAAAAGAAGACATCGAAATGTTAGTTAACTATTTCGTTAAGTATTTTTCTATCAAAGCAAACAAGAAAATTGAGTCAATCAGCCAAGAAGCGTTGCAACTTCTGAAAAATCACAATTGGAAAGGAAACATTCGAGAATTAAAAAATGTAATCGAAAGAAGTTCCATTCTTGCGGATACCAACATAATCGACACCGATTCATTACCCATTGATATTCAAAATAATACATTGTCATCGTCTTCTAATCAACTGTCTGCATTTGATTTATCAAGTGCTGAAAAATTGCACATTTTGAAAGTTTTGAACTACACAAAAGGTAACAAAACAGAAACAGCAAAATTGCTCAATATTGCGCTAACCACTTTGTATCGAAAGTTGGCGGATTACTCCATTCAATAAGTCCAATCCCTTTCATTTTGGGAAACACCCTTTCGAAACGATAGGGTTATTTTTTCATTTTAACATTCGTGCCACAATTAAACCTCTGTTAATGAGGATTTTATTTTTTTGGCAACAATTGGCTTAACAATTGACTTTCCCTTTGCAACAAAATAAAACAGAAAGTTATGTTAGCAAATACAGAAATTAGACAAAATGAGATTGATTCCATAGAACAACAAATTCTTGATTCAATTCACAAAGGTGATGTTGAAAATGTGAAACACTTGTACGGAACGATGGAAAGCCATTTTCAAAAAGGAAGTGATTACACTAAAGATCTAATTGCAAACCGATTTTTACATCCGCTAACAAGCTTGTTAGAAATGAATTACAGTTGGGGTAAACAGTTTTTGGACATTATGCCAAAAAACTTAAAACATGAATATTGCTCACAGATTTATTCATCAGGAATTTAACAAAATGAAATTACTATTAATTGTCTCAGTTGTGGTTTTTGGATACATGTGTTATGTGCTCTTAAAACCAGAAAAATTCTAGTCAAAATGAATTGGAAAGAAATAAAGGAAATCTTGCTCGTGGTATTTGTTTGGCTTTTATCGTTCGTGCTTGTTTTCCTTGTTTGCTTTAAGTTCAAAGTGCTATTAAAAATATAAAAATAATATATGAACACAGAAATATTTGGGGTTATTCTCATGTTTGGGCTTGTTGTTTTACTTGCTATTCCATTAGGGAAATATATAGGTAAAGTATTCAATTTTGAGAAAACATGGTTGGACATTGTTCTCAACCCATTAGACAACTTAATATATAAACTAAGTGGAATCGAAGCAAAGAAAGAAATGACATGGAAAAAGCAACTTTTAGCTTTGATTGTCATCAACTTGGTTTGGATGGTGTTATCTATGTTTGTTTTGATGAACATGAATTGGCTACCGCTGAATCCCGATCACAATCCATCGATGACGAGTGATTTAGCTTTCAATACAACCATAAGTTTTGTTACTAACACTAATTTACAACATTACTCTGGAGAAAGTGGCTTGTCTTATTTAGGACAATTTACCCTAATGCTTTGGCAATTCATCAGTGCAGGAACTGGAATTGCTATTTGTGCAATGGTTTTCAAAGCTTTAAAAGAAAAAAATACAGAGGGTCTGGGAAATTTTTATGTGAACTTAGTCAGAAGTTGTACTAGAATTTTGTTGCCTTTGTCAATTGTAGTGGCTCTATTGCTCGTATTTAGCGGTATGCCTATGACGTTCGAAGGAAAAGATACCGTTCAAAACTTGCAAGGTGAAACTGTTGAAGTAAGTCGAGGTCCTGTTGCTGCTTTTGTTGCTATCAAACACCTTGGCACAAATGGTGGTGGATTTTTTGGTGCGAATTCAGCGCATCCTTTCGAAAACCCAAGCTACTTCTCCAATATCGTTTTAATGGTAAGTCAAATGCTCATTCCGATTGCCCTGATTTTTGCTTTTGGATACGTTATGAAACGAAAAAAATTAGCCTACATGATTTTTGGTGTAATGACTATTGGTTTCCTTTTGTTAACTGTACCAACAATCATGGCTGAAACGAATGGAAATACAGCTATTGATAATATGGGGATTTCACAGAACCTTGGAAATATGGAAGGTAAAGAAATTCGATTTGGAGCTGTTGCTTCTGGATATTGGAGCATTGCAACCACCGTTATTTCAACGGGAAGTGTCAACAGTATGCACGATAGTTTTACGCCTTTAAGTGGAATGAATCAAATGATTGCAATGATGGTTAATTCCTTTTATGGTGGCTGTGGCGTTGGATTTTTAAACTTCTTCATTTTTATCATTCTAGCTGTTTTCATAAGCGGACTAATGGTTGGTCGAACTCCAGAATTTTTAGGAAAGAAAATTGAAGCGCGAGAAATGAAAATTGCAATGATTATCGCTTTACTTCATCCGTTTTTGATTTTAGTTGGAACAGCAATGGCAGCGTATAATTTCACAGGAAACCCAACTGAATATGCTAGTTGGTTAGCAAATCCAGGGCATCATGGTTTTAGTGAAATGTTGTATGAATTTACTTCTTCTTCAGCGAATAATGGCAGTGGATTTGAAGGACTTGGTGACAACACGCCATTCTGGAATATTTCTACTGGAATTGTAATGTTACTTGGTAGGTATTTGCCAATCATTGGGCCTGTTGCGATTGCAGGCTATATGTACAACAAAAAGTACATTCCAGAAAGTGCAGGAACTTTAAAAACCGACACTCCTACTTTTGGCATAATGATTTTCGCAGTTATTGCAATAGTTGCAGCACTATCGTTTTTCCCTGCTTTGACACTTGGTCCAATTTCAGAGTATTTTTCTTTGAAGTGAATACCTATTAACCTTTTTCAAAAAGTTCAAAAATAAAATATTTAATATGTCTAATAATGCAACATTGTTTCAAAAAGAATTAATGCTTGAAGCTCTCAAACAATCCTTCGTGAAACTCAATCCAAAAATTATGTTCCGAAATCCTGTAATGTTTACAGTTGAGATTGGAACCGCCATAATGCTTGTTGTATCTTTATGGATACTTTCTGGCGAGCAAACACAAGGAAGTTTTGCCTATAATTTCACTGTATTTCTTGTGCTATTTTTAACGCTTTTATTTGCCAATTTTGCAGAAGCAATAGCCGAAGCAAGGGGGAAAGCACAAGCAGATAGTTTGCGTAAAACACGCGAAGAAACTCCAGCAAATTTAGTTGATGGGTCTATAAAATCATCAGCTGATTTACGTAAAGGAGATGTGTTTGTTTGCGAAGCGGGAGATACTATTCCAACCGACGGAGAAATAATTGAAGGTCTCGCTACAATCGATGAAAGTGCCATAACAGGCGAAAGTGCTCCTGTAATTCGTGAGTCAGGTGGTGACAAAAGTTCAGTTACTGGTGGTACAAAAGTGCTTTCAGACAAAATTAAAGTTGTTGTTACAACTGAGTCTGGTGAAAGTTTTCTTGATAAAATGATCGCGTTAGTTGAAGGAGCATCGCGTCAGAAAACTCCAAACGAAATTGCTTTGACTATTCTTTTGGCAGGATTTACATTGGTGTTTATTATTGTAACTGTAACATTAAAACCTTTTGCTGACTATGCCAATGTCCCGATTACAATTGCTTCATTTATTTCATTATTTGTTTGTTTAATTCCCACAACAATTGGCGGTTTACTTTCTGCAATTGGTATAGCAGGAATGGACAGAGCTTTAAGAGCAAATGTGATAACAAAAAGTGGAAAGGCTGTAGAAACAGCTGGTGATATCGACGTTTTATTACTCGACAAAACAGGAACAATTACAATTGGAAATCGAAAAGCCACGCATTTCTATTCTATTGAAGGAATCGACAAAAAGCATTTTATTAAATGTATTGTGCTCAGTTCAATGCACGATGAAACCCCTGAAGGAAAATCGATAATTGAATTAGCTGGAATAAATCCTTTGAGTTATCATATGCAAAATCCAAGATTCATCAAATTTACTGCTGAGACAAGAAGCAGTGGTGTAGATTTCGAAGATTCACGCATACGCAAAGGAGCTTCCGATTCCATTAAAAATTTATGTGAAAAAGCAGGCAACAAATTTCCCGATGAAGTTTTTGTTTGGGTGAATCAAATCTCTAATAACGGAGGAACTCCACTTGTCATTTCCGAAAATGAAAAAGTTATTGGGGTAATTGAATTGCAAGATATTATCAAACCAGGCATACAAGAACGTTTTGAACGCCTCAGAAAAATGGGAATTAAAACTGTAATGGTTACAGGAGACAATCCATTAACAGCCAAATTTATTGCTGAAAAAGCGGGTGTCGATGATTTTATTGCAGAAGCAAAACCTGAGGATAAAATGAATTACATCAAAAAAGAACAAGCTGAAGGAAGATTAGTTGCCATGATGGGAGATGGAACTAATGACGCCCCAGCACTTGCACAAGCTGATGTTGGCGTTGCGATGAACAGCGGTACACAAGCAGCAAAAGAAGCAGGAAACATGGTCGATTTAGACAATGATCCTACAAAATTGATTGAAATCGTGGAGATTGGTAAACAGTTATTAATGACAAGGGGAACCTTAACTACGTTTTCAATAGCAAACGACGTCGCGAAGTATTTTGCAATTATTCCAGCTTTGTTTATTGTCGCAATTCCGTCACTACAAAGTTTAAACATTATGCGATTGCATTCACCTGAAAGTGCTATTCTATCTGCAGTAATATTTAATGCAATCATTATTCCAGCATTGATTCCACTTGCATTGAAAGGAGTTTCTTACAAACCAATCGGAGCAAGCGCATTACTTCGTAGAAACCTTTTGATTTATGGTTTTGGTGGCGTTTTAATTCCGTTTGTTGGAATCAAACTAATTGACCTTTTTGTTTCACTTTTTATCTAATTAACATGAAATCACTTCTTATACAATCCATTCGATTAACAAGCGTTTTTGCAGTGCTTCTAATGGTAGTTTACCCAGCAATAATTTGGTCAGTTTCTCAAATTTCTTCTAATCACGGTAAAGGTTTTAAGTTTAAAAATCACTACGAAAATATTGGGCAAAAATTCGACAAAGATGACTATTTCTATTCTCGTCCTTCAGCTGTGGATTACAATGCATCTGGTTCTTGTGGGAGCAATAAAGGACCAAGTAATCCAGAATATTTAGCAACAGTCCAAGCGAGAATAGATACTTTTTTGGTTCACAATCCTGATGTCAAAAAATCTCAAATTCCGTCAGAATTAGTTACCTCAAGTGGAAGTGGCTTAGATCCAAATATTTCAGTGCAAGGAGCAAAAATTCAAGTAAATCGCATTGCAAAAATTAGAGGAATAGACAAAAACGAATTATTCAAACTCATTTCCAAAAACACTGAAAAACCCTTTTTAGGACTTTTTGGTCCTGAAAAAATAAATGTGCTCAAATTAAAT
>RFNX01000371.1 GCA_009926905.1 Flavobacteriales bacterium | reverse complement strand
TGAAAAGTGGCGTTTGTAATCGTTCGGGTGAAGTATATAAAAAATCCAAACCTCCAAAACGTGCATTGTCAAGCGTGATATCGATGTCGCGGTAAGACATTCCACTAGTAATTGCTTTCGCTCGAATGCCTAATTTTTCAAGGTTGTTGACTTGATCTTGCATCAAAGCAATTAAAGGAGAAACGACTATTGTAATACCTTCGCGCGCTAATCCAGGAACTTGAAAACAGATTGATTTTCCACCACCTGTTGGTAAAAGTGCAAGAACATCGTGGCCGTTAATAGCATCGTCAACAATTTCCTCTTGCATTGGACGAAAGGAATCGTATCCCCAATAGTTAGCTAATATTTCACGGCTCGTTTTCAACTCACACAAATATACTATTTGAGCTGAATATTTTCAATAGGAAAAAAAGCAATTAAACTAAAATTACGATTTAAGTTTTTTCAGTATTGTTTCCCTTGAAACATTTTTGCCTGTTTTTTCGGATTTTAAAATTTTGCCAAACAAAAAATCTTCATCTAATTCAATATCCTTCAAAAACCATAAATTACAAGCGGGATGACCGGAATTTCCGAGAGGATTTTTCAGTTGTTCAAATCCTGCTTTTTTGTAAATTTCAACTGCTTTTGAATATTCGGGCAAGCTTTCGATGTAGATAGATTGATATCCAAATTCCAATGCCGATTCAAAACATTTATACATTAGTTTCAATCCGAAACCTAAGCCACGACCGTCTTTCGAAATGTAAAACTTTACCAATTCCACACATTTTTCAGGTAAACCTTCCGTTGGATAAACGCCACAACATCCAACAACTTCTTCATTGATTTCAAGTACCCATAACACAGCTTTTTCAACTTGAAATAATTCAAATAAATGATCAGTTGTTGGATCAGAAAAAACGGTTCCTTCTTGTGCGGCATCGTGTTCGATAAAAACAGTACGAATCATTTCAGCTAAGGCTAAATTGTCTTCTTTTTGGATTTGGCGTATAATTGTTGTCATAATTTAAGGCATAAAAAAGGAGACCTTTCGATCTCCTCTTGTGTTGTATTTACTTGCAGATAAATCTACATTATTTCAATTATAAATGAATCACTTCACCATAAGCTGCTGCGGCTGCCTCCATGATTGCTTCTGACATTGTAGGATGTGGATGAACCGTTTTAATTAATTCTTCTCCAGTTGTTTCCAATTTAATAACTGCAACTAATTCTGCAACCATTTCCGTAACATTTGCTCCAATCATGTGCCCACCTAATAATTCGCCATATTTCGCATCGAAAATTAATTTTACAAAACCATCTTTTGCTCCAGCAGCACTTGCTTTACCTGAAGCTGAGAAAGGAAATTTTCCAACTTTAATTCGTAACCTGCTTCTTTCGCTGCTTTTTCTGTCATACCAACAGATGCAACTTCAGGTGAACAATACGTGCATCCTGGAATATTACCATAATTCAATGGTTCTGGGTGGTGACCCGCGATTTTCTCTACACAAATGATTCCTTCTGCTGATGCTACGTGTGCCAATGCTGGACCCGGAACAACATCACCAATTGCATAATAGCCAGGTATATTAGTTTGGTAATAATCATTCACTAAAATACGACCTTTATCAACTACGATTCCAACTTCCTCTAAACCAATGTTTTCGATATTTGCTTGAATTCCTACAGCTGAAAGAACAACATCACATTCAATTTTTTCTTCTCCTTTTGCTGTTTTAACTGTAACTACACAACCTGCACCTTTCGTATCAACTGACTCAACAGAAGCGTTTGTCATGATGTTGATTCCAGCTTTTTTGAAAGATTTTTCTAATTGTTTAGAAACGTCTTCGTCTTCAACTGGAACAATATTAGGTAAATATTCAACTACGGTTACTTCTGTACCAATTGCATTGTAAAAATATGCGAATTCAACACCAATAGCTCCTGAACCAACTACAACTAATTTCTTCGGTTGTGTTGCTAACGTCATAGCTTGACGGTAACCGATGATTTTTTCACCATCTTGAGGCAAGTTAGGAAGTTCTCTTGAACGTGCACCTGTAGCAATAATAACTCCTTTGCTAGCCAAATAATCAGTTGTTTTTCCAGCTTCATCAGTAACGGCAACTGTTTTTCCAGCTTTAATAATACCAGTTCCTTTTAAAACGTCAATTTTATTCTTTTTCATTAAGAATTGAATACCATTGCTCATTCCGCTTGCTACATCACGACTTCTTTTCACCATTCCTGAAAAGTCGGCTGTTGCTCCGTTTACCGTAATTCCGTAATCAGCAGCATGTGAAATATATTCGAAAACGTTTGCTGATTTCAAAAGAGCTTTTGTTGGAATACAACCCCAGTTTAAACAAATACCACCAAGCGATTCGCGCTCAACGATAGCTGTTTTTAAACCTAATTGAGATGCACGAATAGCAGTAACATATCCACCAGGTCCGCTACCAACAACAATAATATCGTAATTCATAATGTTTGATTTTAGGGTGCGAAATTAATGAAAAAAATAGACCTTCGAAAACCCTAAATTGTCTTTTAATCAATTCTTAAGATTCGAAGGGAAGAATTCAAACAATTCACTTGTTAAAAAATCCTTTGAAATAGCCATTTTACCCAACTTGCTTTCGTTTTATTATGCTTACTTTTGCTCTGAAAATTTTTAGAATGGAAAGCACTTTGCAAAAAGAAGCAACGCTCGAACAAGCAATCGATTTAGGGCTGAGAGCGGATGAATTTGACATGATCAAAGAAATCTTAGGGAGAACACCAAATTTTACAGAAACAGCTGTTTATTCCGTTATGTGGTCGGAGCATTGTTCGTATAAGAATTCAATTTTATGGTTGAAAACTTTACCAAAAGATGGTCCTCATATGTTGGTAAAAGCAGGTGAAGAAAATGCTGGTTTGGTTGCAATTGGTGATGGATTGGGATGCGTTTTTAAAATTGAATCTCACAATCACCCAAGTGCTTTGGAACCTTATCAAGGAGCAGCAACTGGAGTTGGCGGTATCAATCGCGATATTTTTACAATGGGAGCACGACCAATTGCACAATTAAATTCTTTGCGTTTTGGGAACATTGATTTAGCTCGTACCAAATGGTTAGTGAAAGGAGTAACAAAAGGAATTGGTGATTACGGCAATGCATTTGGTATTCCAATCGTTGGTGGAGAGGTTTTCTTTGACGATTCCTACAATACCAATCCATTAGTAAATGCATTTTCTGCTGGGTTAATTGATACAAAGAAAATGATTTCAGCGAAAGCAACTGGGCCAGGAAATCCTGTTTTTATCGTTGGTTCAGCAACAGGTAAAGATGGAATTGCAGGAGCAGCTTTTGCTTCAAAAGATATTACTGAAGATTCTGCAAATGATTTGCCTTCTGTTCAAGTTGGAGATCCATTTATGGAAAAATTATTATTGGAAGCAACAATGGAATTAGCTGAAACGGATTGTATTCGTGGTATGCAAGACATGGGTGCGGCTGGAATTACTTGTTCTACAAATGAAATGAGTGCAGCAGGAAATGTAGGAATGGACATTCATTTGGATCGCGTTCCAACTCGTCAAGAAAATATGTTGCCTTATGAAATTTTGCTTTCAGAATCACAAGAAAGAATGCTTGTTGTGGTTGAAAAAGGAAAAGAAAAAGTAGTAAAAGACATTTTTGATAAATGGGATTTACATGCTGAAGAAATCGGTGTTGTAATTGCTTCTGATCGCGTTCGTTATTTTATGAATGGCGAAATGGTTGGTGATGTTCCTTGTCAGTCTTTGGTTTTAGGCGGTGGAGCACCTCAATATAAAAGAGAATATAAAGAACCAGCTTATTACCAAGAATTCAAAAAGTTCTCAATAGATTCAGTTGAAATGCCTTCAAATTTAAAAGAAGTAGGTTTCAAAATGTTAGGTTTACCAAATATTGCTTCTAAACGTTGGGTGTATGAACAATACGACTCGATGGTTGGAACAAAAAATATGACAACAAATCGTCCTTCGGATGCAGGAGTTGTAAATATCAAAGGAACAAACAAAGCATTAGCAATGACAGTAGATTGTAATTCACGCTACGTTAATGCTGATCCTGAAGTTGGAACAATGATTGCCGTTTCAGAAGCAGCAAGAAATATTGTTTGTGCTGGAGGTGAACCAAGTGCGATTACTAACTGTTTAAATTTTGGTAATCCATACAACCCAGAATCTTATTGGCAATTTGTAGGAGCAATTAAAGGTATGTCTGCAGCTTGTTTGAAGTTCGAAACACCTGTAACAGGGGGAAATGTATCTTTCTACAACCAAACATCAATGAATGGGGTAGAAGTGCCCGTTTTCCCTACACCAACAATTGGTATGATTGGAATTGTTTCTGACAGAAATAAATAATGACCTTGGATTTCAAACAAAAAGGCGATTTGATTTTCTTAATTGGAGATTACATTGAAGACATTGCTTCCTCAGAATATTTGGCAACTTATCACGGAATAAAAGCGTCACCAGCTCCTTATTTCGATTTAGAGAAAGAGCACCAAATGCAAGGCGCCATTAAAGGTTTGATTACAAATGGTTATGTAAATGCTGTACATGATGTTGCAGATGGAGGATTATATGTTACTTTAGTAGAAATGTCTATGCCTCGAGAATTAGGTTTTGATATTGTTACTGACTCTGAAATTCGTGAAGATGCTTTCTTATTTGGTGAAGGACAAGGTCGAGTTGTAGTAACAGTTACTGAAGAACAAGAAGAATTATTTTTGGAGTACATGGTTGAAACAGGGGTTAATTTAACTTTGTTAGGACATGTTACCAAAGGAAAATTGCAAGTTGACGAAGAGCACTATGGCTTTATTACAGAAGCGAAATCAATTTATGACAACGCACTTGCAAATTATTTAGAAAACTAAGAATGGAATACAATACAACAAGAAATCATTTGATATTGCCCGAGTACGGACGCAATGTACAAAATATGATTGCCCATGCGATGGAACTTCCTGATCGTTCAGAAAGAAACAGAGCTGTTCAAGCAATTATTGAAGTTATGGGGCAATTGAACCCGCATTTACGTGACGTTGATGATTACAGACATAAATTATGGACGCATTTATTTGTTATGGCAGATTTCAAATTGGATGTTGATACTCCTTACGAAATTCCAAAGCCTGAAGTTTTAAATGAGAAACCAGAATGGATGGAATATCCGAAAAGTTCTATTAAATATGGACATTATGGAAAGTACACGCCAAAAATTTTGGAAACTGCAAAAACAACTGAAGATGCGAATGAAAAGCAGTATTTAAAAAATTCAATGGCGAATTTCATGAAGAAGCAATACCTTTCTCATAACAATGATGCAGTTGAAAATAATGTGATTGCAGGCCATTTAAAAGAACTTTCGAATGGTGAATTGATATTGGAAAACCCAGATGATTTAGTGAGTACAAATACGATTTTGCGAGCAATGGGAGTTGGTATCAATAACAACAAAAAGTTTACTAAAAAAACAGGCTTCAAGCAAAAACAGAATCAAAATCAAAATCAATATCAGAAACAGAATCAAAATCAAAAATTCAAAAAGCAATAAAATATGGCTTCATTTGAAATATATGGTGGTAAACCTTTAAAAGGAGAATTGATTCCTCAAGGAGCAAAAAACGAAGCTTTACAAGTTTTATGTGCCCCTTTGTTAACGGAAGAAAAAGTAACAATTTCCAATATTCCTGATATCGTTGATGTCAATAAATTGATTGCTTTGTTGCAAACAATGGGTGTTAAAGTCGAAAAAGTTGAAAAAGGAACGTATATTTTTCAAGCGAAAGACATCGATTTAGATTATTTACAAACAGAAGATTTCAAAAAGAGAGCTTCATCGCTTCGCGGTTCAATTATGATTGTTGGTCCTCTGTTAGCACGTTTTGGCCGTGGATTTATTCCTAAACCAGGAGGAGATAAAATAGGTCGTCGTCGCTTGGATACACACTTTGAAGGCTTTACACTTTTAGGAGCGAAATTCAACTACGATGCAGGAGAACATTTTTACTCCGTTGAAGCTGAGCATTTAAAAGGAACTTATATTCATTTAGATGAAGCGTCAGTTACAGGGACAGCAAATATATTAATGGCTGCTGTAATGGCTGAAGGAACAACAACGTTCTACAATGCAGCATGTGAACCATACATTCAACAATTGTGTAAAATGTTGAATTCTATGGGGGCAAAAATTTCTGGTATTTCTTCTAATCTTTTGACAATTGAAGGAGTTAAGGAATTGAAAGGTTGTTACCACCGAATTCTTCCTGATATGATTGAAATTGGAAGTTTCATTGGTTTGGCAGCAATGACACAATCAGAAATTACGATTAAAGATGTGAGTTGGGAAAATCTAGGAATCATTCCAAATGTTTTCCGAAGAATGGGTATAAAATTGGAAAGAAGGGGAGACGATATTTTCATTCCTGCTCAAGATAAATATGAAATTGATACGTTCATAGATGGTTCAATTTTAACCGTTTACGACGCGCCATGGCCAGGATTTACACCTGATTTATTGTCAATTATTTTGGTTGTTGCAACCCAAGCAAAAGGTTCCGTTTTGATTCACCAGAAAATGTTTGAGTCACGTTTATTCTTCGTTGATAAATTAATTGATATGGGCGCACAAATCATTCTTTGTGATCCACATAGAGCAACGGTTATCGGATTGAATCGTGAGCACAGTTTGAAAGGCATTACAATGAGTTCTCCTGATATTCGTGCAGGAGTTTCTTTATTAATTGCTGCTCTTTCAGCAAAAGGTAAAAGTGTCATTGAAAACATTGAACAAATCGATAGAGGGTACCAAGATATTGAGATGAGGTTGAGAAACATTGGAGCTGATATTAGACGAATCGGATAATGAAAAAACAACTATTTATCATTTTTGGAATTATCCTTGTTTTAGGATGCGTTTCGGTTTGCATGAAATCTTCAAGAAAGGAATTTAAAGATGATTTAGCACCCGAAATAGAACTTGTTTCACCAACGGGTAAAATAGTTAAGTTATCGAAGCTAAGAGGTAAAATGGTTTTAATCGACTTTTGGGCATCATGGTGCGGACCTTGTCGTCAAGAAAGTCCGAATGTTGTTGAAGCGTATTCTAAATATCATGCTGCAAAATTCAAAAATGCTAAAGGTTTTGAAGTTTTCAGTGTATCACTTGACAGAGATGAAAAAGCATGGAAACAAGCAATTAAAGCAGATAAATTGATTTGGAAAAACCACGGTTGGGATAAAGAAGGCAAAGCTTCTACAGTATATGGTGTTTCTTCAATTCCATTCGGATTCTTAGTTGACGGCGAAGGTAAAATTGTAGCACAAGGTAGTCAATTGAGAGGGGTGAACCTTCATATTGCAATCGATAAATTTCTTGTTAAATAATAGAAAAAGACAATATTAGATTCTGTCTAGAACATACTCAATTAATTCATTCATTTCTTTGTCATATCCTTTCGAAAACTCGTATTTTGGACGATTTGCCACACCTAAACAAATTGTAGCACATCTATGTCCAAGTGCTTTCCCAAGTGCAAATAGGGCAGAGCTTTCCATTTCGAAATTCATGATTTGTAATCCTTCGTTATTAAATGAGCTCAACTTGTTATGAATTTCAGAAGCATAAGTTGGTATTCTCAAATTACGTCCTTGAGGCCCATAAAATCCAGAACTTGTAATTGTGATACCATTATGTGTTCTTTCCGAAGTCAGTTTAGCAATCAATTCACGATCGGCCTCTATCAAATAAGGAATTATGTTAGCTGGTAAACCAATATGGTTTTGAATTTCGTTTCCTAAAGAGATTTCCTCTTTTGTAAATGGAATTTCATAGAAATGAGCGATGTTATCTAAACCTAAAGCATGAGAAGATAATATATATGAATGAATAGGAATTTCTGCTTGCACAATTCCACAAGTTCCAATTCTAACAATATCTAAACTTGTTTTGGATTCAATTTCAGTTCTGGTTTCTAAATCTATATTCACCAAAGCATCCAGTTCATTAAACACAATGTCAATGTTGTCTGTTCCAATTCCTGTAGATAAAACAGAAATGCGTTTTCCTTGATACTTTCCAGTATGACATACGAATTCTCTGTGTTGTGAAGTGTGTTCAATGGATTCAAACTTTTCGGAAATCAATGAAACACGATCCTGATCTCCAACCACAATAATTTTAGTTGAAAGATTTTCTTTTGATAATCCTAAATGATACACTTGATTATTGGCGTTAAGTACCAAATCAGTAGCTGGAAAATGTTTTAGCATATTATTTTGTAAGACTACCAAATACTTTTACTAAAATATCACTAACGCGTGCTATAGGGTCTTTTCTGATTTTGTTTTCTTCTTGTTCCACCATTTTGAAAAGTCCTTTTATAGCCATTTCAGTAACATAAGCATCTAAATCAGGATTCAATTTTTGCCCACCAGACAATGTCATTGCATTGTTATACTTTGATATGATTGGATTCCAGTATTCTGTTAGTTTCACTTTAGAAGTTGCTTCTTTTACTTTTGGAGAAAAAGCTATAACTAGTTTAGAAGTCGTTTGATCCTTTAAGAATTTAGTTGCAGCACCATCACCTCCTTTTAAAATTGTAAAACCGTCTTGAACACTCATGTTTTTAATTGCATCAACAAATATTGGCAAGGCTTCTTTTGTTGCTTCTTCAGCTGCACGATTTAATGTTGTTTCAAATTTTTCAACCTGACCACTTAAACCCCAATTCAAGGCTTTATCTTTAACAGCTTGCGCATCTGGAGGAAAAGGTAAACGAATCGCATCATTTTTCAAGAAACCATCTGTTACCGATGTTAAGTTGACAGAATTTTTTATTCCAACACTTAAAGCTTCTTTTAAGCCTGAGATAACTTCATCATTTGTTAGACTTGGTGTAGAGGAATTTGTAGTTGAATTTGTGGAAATCATATTAGAAGCTTCATTGAGAACGTCACAAGAGCTTGATGAATACAATAATCCAACAATTAATAGATATTTAAGTTTCATAATTCATTTTTTTTAGAACAAAAAATGACATCAATATTGATGCCATTCTTTTTTTTGGTTTATATTTTTTGATTATCGTAAAAGATTCAAGAATCCCGTGTGAAAACTTCTACCGTCTGAATTTTTCTCTTTGTATGAAATTTTCCAAAAGTATGCACCTTGTTGTGCTTTTTTGTTTCCATAAGTTCCATCCCAAGTTGCTTCAACATCGTGGGATTCCCAAATAATTTCGCCCCATCTGTTATATATTTCAACAGTGAAATTTTGAAAATCAATTCCGTTTAAATAGATTTTCCAATTTTGATTATGCTCGTCTCCATCAGGTGTAAATGAATTAGGAATGTACATAATTACATCAGAAACAACTTCTACATTTAGGGTTATTGTGTCTTGACAACCATCTAAAGTTGTAACAATCAATCTTACTGGATAGGTTCCTTCAACTCCTTCTGGAAAGGTAAAAGATGCACTTGACCCGTTTGAACTAATGTTTACAGCATCTGGATTAGACCATTCCCAACTAGCAATTGTTCCAGTTGATACATCACTTGTCAGAACATTAGTTTCGAACCAACTCAATGGATTTTTTGATAGTGTAAAATTAGCAATAGGTAAAGGATTTACTTCAATGATAGTGGGAACAGTGTCACTGTAAACACAACCGTAAATTGAAGTTGTAGTCATAATAACGTCATAAACACCTACAGTTGGAAACGTCACATTAACATCAGAAGAACCATTTGCATTGTATTGAGATCCATTTGAAAAGAAATATTCTGTTGTTGCTATTTCAGCACCGTTTGTTGATGTATTAAGGAAAGTAAAATTTCCAGGCACACAATCTTCGGGTTTATCTGGCACAACAGACGGAATAATTGGGGTAGGATGTGTAATCATCATACATTGTTGAGTACTTGGTGAACCACATTGTTCAGTAAGTCTAACACAGTATTGCGTACTAGCAGTTGTTGGAGTCACAACAAGCGAAGTGCCAGTTCCGATTACAGTACCATTTTTTTCCCAAGTATAGGTGTATGGTGATGACCCACCTGTTCCTAGAACATTCAGCGTTATACTTGCTCCTGGACATATTTGAGTATCTGGAGTATGGGATACAATAGAAAGTGGATTTGGTTCTGTAATTGAGACATCAATATTTTGAAAACATCCGTTTGCATCAGTGACAGTTAAAGTATTTATGCCAGCATCTAAATCATTTGCAGATGCTGTTGTTGATGAAGAAGCGTTCCAAGCATAAAGATATGGAGATGTTCCTTGAGAAACATTAATCGTTGCAGTACCGTTTGCTGCAGAATTACAAGTAACGTTCGTTTGATTGGCAATGGAAAGTACCATTCCGGGTATTGTTGTTATAGTAACAGTCAGGTTTCCTGTGCAACCTCCGCCAGTTGTAGCAACACATGTATATGTTCCTGCTACAAGACCTACGGCAACTTGTGTTGTTTGACCATCGCTCCACAAGAAAGTTGTGTTTGCATCTATCGGTGTGACTATTGCAGTTGCGGTTCCATCACTTGATCCATCACATGTTTCTTGAGTAGATGAAGTGCTAAATGAAACTGGGTTGTCGCTTACAACTGCAGATGCTGAGGCGGTGCAACCATTTCCATCTGTCATATTAACAGTATAAGTACTAGCAGAAAGATTACTTAATGTTTGAGTTGAACCAGCTGGTGTCCATGCAAAAGTATATGGAGCAGGTGAACCAGGGCCTGGTATTGCTGTTACAGAACCAATACTTTGTGAACAAACATCGTTAACCGCTGTTGCTGCAACAGTAGGGTTACCTAAAGTTAACCAGGTTGTATCTGAAATTGCACCACCACTACCTGAGCCACAACCAGCTTTTAAAAAGTAACCAGTTGTTCCAGATGGAACGGGTGCTACCGAAAGTGAACCATTATTGTAAGGGAAAGATTGACCTAAAGTATTAGCCCACATCGTCCCAGGTGAAAATCTCTTTGCTTCATTTGTTGCTGTCCATTGTGTAGAATTTCTTCCAGGAACAACAACTGCAACATTTCCAGCTAAATTGTGCAAACCATGCACAGCAGTTCCTCCTGCCCAACCTGTACAATTTGGTTTATTTTGTATTCTAGTTTCAATGTTGTTTGAAGTTTCAAAAAGCACAATTTGAAACGTACCTAAACTAGAGGTGCATGAAAACATTGGACATGCATTCCAAGAAACAACTAATCTTCTGAATGGAGCTGTTCCGTACACTTGATATTTGATATAGTTACCAACATTTGAACCAGTTCCAGGGTGCCAATCTTGCCATGGACTCATAATGCAATTTTTTGGAACACTTGCTCCCGTACTTGGTATGGTTGAAGATGTATATGCAGAAGGCTGTCCTCCTGTAAATGATACCCAACCGTTACTTCCTACGTAAAATTGTGTGTAGGTATTGCCAAAAAAGCAAAATGAAAAACCAATGTTGTAGGCAGAAGAAACAGCATCATCGCTCAGATTAATAGAAGTTCCTATGTTAAATGGATCTGGAGTGTAGCTAATGTTTGTAATAACGTATGGTGCACTACCAGCGGATGGTCCACCTCCAATATTTGAACAGTCATTTATTGTTACAGTTTGACCAGGGCAAACAGTTCTGTCTTGTCCTAAACAAACGGTTAAATTTTGAGAAAGAACTAAATTTGAAGTGGTTATAAAAGTTAAAAAT
>RFNX01000415.1 GCA_009926905.1 Flavobacteriales bacterium | reverse complement strand
CCTATATTCGTTACCTTTGCAGATGTAATGAAGAAAACGAAGCGATACGAGCTTACTTTTGAGGATGACACAGCCATTGAAGTTTATGGGCTTTCTTCGGCTTATATTGATTACAGATTAGCATGGGAACTCAACTCCTTTTTTACTATCCAGTTAGAGAAAATGGAAGAGAAAATGGAAGTTGAAGATCGGAAAACCAAATTATTGAATTCATTTTTTGTTTATTTTTTTTCAGATGAAGAAAATTGGACAGAATATTACCTCATTCGTAATAAACAAGAAAATTGTTATTTGGTTACAGGAATGCAATTTGTGGACTATTTTTTAGTCATCAAAGAAAACAAAACCTATTCAAGTGAAGAATTATTGTCTTCGCTTCGGACGATAAATGGAATTGTCGCAGTGTTCCCAATTGATGAAGAATTAGATTTTATTGAACATTTAAGTTAAAGAGATGAAAAAAACAAAAATTGTAGCTACCATCGGTCCTGCTTCGATTAAGAAAGAAGTATTAAGAGAAATGATTTTATCAGGTTTGAACGTTTGTCGTTTGAACTTTTCTCATGGTTCGTATGATGTGCACGAGGAAGCGATAAAAGTGATCCGTGAATTGAATGAAGAATTAGGAATGAATGTGGCAATTTTAGCCGATTTGCAGGGGCCTAAAATCAGAACAAACGAAATGGAAAACAACGGAGTAAATCTTGTTGTAGGAAATGAAATTAAAATAATCATTGAAAAAGTAATAGGAAACGAAGAACGCTTTTCAATTAACTATACACAATTACCAAAAGACGTTTCTCCGGGTGAAAGAATCTTGTTGGACGATGGTAAAATTGCATTAGAAGTTTTAGAAACAGATGGTCATTCAACAATCAATTGTCGTATCATCCAAGGTGGAATTTTATCTTCAAAGAAAGGAGTGAATTTTCCAAATACAAAAATTTCAATGCCATCACTGACTGAGAAAGATAGATTGGATTTGGATTTTGCTTTGGAACAAAACTTAGATTGGATAGGACTTTCTTTTGTACGTTCAGCACGTGATATTATTGAATTGAAGCATTTGATTTCTGCAACAGGACATCATGCGAAAGTAATTGCGAAAATCGAAAAACCGGAAGCACTTGAAAATATTGACGACATTATTCATGAAAGTGATGGATTAATGGTGGCACGTGGAGATTTAGGAGTAGAAATTCCATTTCAAAATGTTCCGTTGATTCAAAAAATGTTGATTACAAAATGTATTCATCGCGCAAAACCAGTGATTGTTGCCACTCAAATGATGGAATCAATGATTAATAGCATGACACCTTCACGAGCAGAAGTAAACGATGTGGCGAACGCAGTTTTAGACGGCGCGGATGCGGTAATGCTTTCAGGTGAAACTTCAGTTGGTAAATATCCAGTTGAAGTGATTCAAACTATGTCAAACATCATTAAAGAGATGGAAACGCATGATGGAATTTATAATAAAGAAGAACTTCCAGAGCGCGATCAAAACCGTTTTATTTCTGATTCAATTTGTTTTAACGCTTGTCGTTTGTCACAACGAGTGAATGCAGAAGCCATTATTTCGATGTCGTTTTCGGGCTATACAGCTTATAAAATTGCTTCTCAACGCCCGAATACAAATATTTTTGTTTTTACGAGTAATGTAAAAATATTGACGCAATTGAATTTAGTTTGGGGAGTGAAGGCTTTTTATTACGATAAACGCATAAGTACAGATCATACGATTGCCGATATTAAATATCTCATGAAATCTAAAGGTTACCTAAAGCAAGGAGATTTGGTTATCAATATTGCGTCCATACCATTAGAAGATATGGGAAGCTCGAATATGTTGAAATTGAGTTTTGTGGAGTAAAATCTTTTTTATATTGAAAATATAAGCACAGTTTCGGCTGTGTTTTTTTTTGAAAAATTTGTTTTGAATTGATAGTTTTCACTAACTTAATGTAAAAATCGAGTAGAAATGGAAAAGAAATGGGTAGTTAAAGCAGAACAAGACGCAGGGAAAATTGAAGTACTGAGAAATGCACTTAAAGTTGATAGAATCGTTGCAGAATTATTGTTACAAAGAGGTATTGAGACGTTTGAAGAAGCAGAAAAATTTTTCAGACCAAGTTTAGATGAACTTCACAATCCTTTTTTGATGAAAAACATGGATTTGGCTGTCGATAGATTGAACAAAGCAATCGAAAATAACGAGAAAATTTTACTTTTTGGCGACTACGATGTTGATGGAACTACAGCTGTTGCTTTGCTTTTCGGTTTCTTAAAAGAGTATTCTCCGTCCATTGATTTTTATATTCCAGATAGATACGATGAAGGTTACGGCATTAGTTTTAAAGGAATTGATTATGCAGCTGAGAACGGTCAAACATTAATTATTGCACTTGATTGTGGAATAAAAGCATTGGATAAGGTGAATTATGCGAATGATAAAGGAATTGATTTTATTATTTGCGATCACCATGAACCAGGCGACGAAATTCCGAATTGTATCGTTCTCGATCCGAAACAAAAAGATTGTGAATATCCTTATAAAGAACTTTCTGGCTGTGGTGTTGGATTCAAGTTATTGCAAGGTTTTCTGCAAAATAGGGGAGAAGCATTAGAGAGTTTGTTTCCATTTCTTGATTTGTTGGCAATAAGTATCGGTGCTGATATTGTTCCTGTGACAGGTGAAAACAGGGTACTTTGTTCTCACGGATTGAAAGTATTGAATGAAAATCCTCGCATTGCTTTTAAAGAATTATTAGAAATTTCAGGTAAGAAATTCCCGCTGAATCTTACGGACGTAGTTTTCATTATTGCGCCTAGAATCAATGCTGCAGGAAGAATTAGAAGTGGGAAAATGGCTGTGGATTTGATGATTTCAACAGATCAAGATGAGATGCGTCGTTTAGCTAAAGAAATCAATGACGACAATTTGGAACGAAGGGATTTAGACAAGCAAATTACAATTGAAGCATTTGAACAAATAGAATCGAATTCAAATTATCATTTGCGTTCTTCAACAGTTGTTTTTGACCCAACTTGGCACAAAGGTGTCGTTGGAATAGTTGCTTCAAGATTAATTGAAAAATATTACCGACCAACAATTGTTTTGACTGAAAGTAATGGAATAATTGGTGGTTCAGCAAGAAGTGTAACAAATTTTGATTTGTATCAAGCATTATCCGAATGTGAAGATTTATTGGAACAATTTGGAGGTCACAAACACGCTGCTGGAATGACATTGAAGAAGGAAAATTTAGAAGCTTTTCGCAATCGTTTTGATTTGGTTGTCAAAAAATACTTGAACGCAGACAGTAAAGTTCCGATTCAAAATATTGATGTTCAGATAGATTTGAATGAAATTCATGGAAATGAAGATCCGAATAAAATTCCTAGATTGAAACGAATCATTGAATCATTTGAACCGCATGGTCCGGGTAATATGAAACCTGTTTTCTTAACAAGTAATTTATTTGCTAGGGATTCAAGAATTTTAAAAGAGGAGCATTTGAAACTAAAAGTTATTCAGCCGAAATCTAAATTGGCTTACGATGCGATTGGTTTTAATTTAGCACACAAAGAATTTGAAACGGCAAGTGGAATTCCATTTGAAATGGCTTATACGCTTGAAACAAATGAGTTCAACGGAAAGAAATCCATACAATTTAACATTAAAGATATCCGCGGAATTGAACTCTGATGAAAATCTAAGTACTTTCGCACTCTAAAATAAAAGTATGTTCACTGGAATTATTGAAGAATTGGGAACCGTAAAAACTATCGTTCGAGAAGCAGGAAATGTTCATTTTACTATTCAAGCTGCAATGACAGATGAATTAAAAATAGATCAAAGTGTGGCACACAATGGTTGTTGTTTAACAGTTGTGAAAATTGAAGGAGATATTTACACGGTTACAGCGATTCAAGAAACTTTGGATAAAACCAATTTAAACCATTGGGAAGTGGGTACAAAAGTGAATTTAGAGCGCTGTTTGGCATTCAATGGTAGATTAGATGGTCACATAGTTCAAGGCCATGTGGACACTGTTGCAACGTGCACTAGTATTGAAGACCAAAATGGAAGTTGGAAGTATACTTTTAAATACAATGACAATCAATTAACAGTTGAAAAAGGCTCGGTAACGGTTAATGGAACGAGTTTAACAGTCGTAGATTCCAAAGAGCAATCTTTCTCAGTTTGTATTATTCCTTTTACATACGAACATACTAATTTTCATGAATTGAAAGTTGGAGATATCGTAAACATTGAGTTCGATATCATTGGGAAATATGTTGCTAAATGGATGGGGAAAGCTTAAGAGAAAGGAAACTATAAAAAAATAAAAAAAAGCCTTTCCATTTCTGAAAAGGCTTTCTGTTAATTTATTGGTTCTTATAAATCAAATTTAATTCCTTGTGCTAACGGCAAACTATCAGTGTAATTTATTGTATTGGTTTGTCTTCTCATGTACACTTTCCAAGCGTCAGAGCCTGATTCACGACCGCCACCAGTTTCTTTTTCACCACCGAAAGCTCCACCAATTTCAGCACCAGAAGTACCGATATTTACATTTGCGATACCACAGTCAGAACCAGCTTGAGATAAGAATGCTTCTGATTCTTTTAAGTCATTTGTCATGATTGCAGAGGATAATCCCTGTGGTACTCCATTTTGTAAAGCAATTCCGCTATGAACGTTTCCATTGTATTTAATCAAATATAAAATTGGAGCGAAAGTTTCATGTTGAACAATTGCAAAATGATTTTCAGCTTCAATAATACACGGTTTCACATAGCATCCAGATTCGTAACCAGCTCCTTCAAGAACTCCACCTTCTACTATTACTTTTCCACCTTCTTTTTTCGCAGCTTCAATTGCATTTAAGTAATTTGTTACGGCATCTTTATCGATAAGTGGTCCAACGTGATTGTTTTGATCCAAAGGATCTCCAATTCTTAATTGCTTGTATGCATTTGTTAGAGCATCACGTACTTTATCGTAAACACTTTCGTGAATGATTAATCTTCTTGTAGATGTACATCTTTGTCCAGCAGTACCAATAGCACCGAAAACGGCACCAGGAACAACCATTTTTAAATCAGCTGTTGGAGTAATAATAATCGCATTGTTTCCTCCTAATTCTAATAAAGAACGACCCAAACGTTCTCCTACTGCAGCACCAACTGATTTACCCATTCGAGTCGAACCAGTTGCTGAAATCAATGGAACACGTTTGTCATTTGCCATTAATTTACCAATTTCAGCACCACCAATGATTAAACCTGAAACTCCTTCAGGAACATTGTTTGCGTCAAAAACTTCTTTTGTGATTTGTTGACATGCAATTGCTGTTAAAGGCGTTTTTTCTGAAGGTTTCCATACACATACGTCACCACAAACCCAAGCTAGTGCTGTGTTCCAATTCCAAACTGCAACGGGAAAATTAAATGCTGAAATGATTCCAACAATTCCAAGTGGGTGATATTGCTCGTACATTCTATGTCCAGGACGTTCAGAATGCATTGTTAATCCATAAAGTTGTCGTGAAAGTCCAACTGCGAAATCACAGATGTCAATCATTTCTTGAACTTCACCCAACCCTTCTTGCAAAGATTTCCCCATTTCGTATGAAACCAATTTCCCAAGTGGTTCTTTATAAAAACGGATTTTTTCTGCTAATTGACGAACCACTTCTCCTCTTTTCGGAGCAGGAATTGTCCTCCATTGCAAATAAGCTTCTTGTGCTTTTAGTATTACTGCTTCGTAATCTGCTTCTGTTGCAGCGTTTACTGACGCAATAATTTTTCCATCAACTGGAGAATAAGAATCAATTCTTTCTCCCCTAGTTTTGAACCATTTCCCGCCTGTTGAAGCGCCATTATTAATTTCTTCAATTCCTAGAGAATTTAGAATCTCTTGAATTTCTGTGCTTGTTGTTTCTACCATTGTTTCTAATTGATAATGTAAAGTTAATTGTAATTCTGTTTATGCCACAAAATGACAACCAATTAATGCAGATTTTAGTTTTTTTTAATTCTAGATATGAGTTTTATGAAGTGAAAAAGAAAATAAATTCAAAAATCTTTAAAATAAAACTCAATCAAAAAATATTTTTAAAATACTGTAAATCAATAATAAAAACGATTATATCTATTTATAAACGAATAATAATCGACAACAAACGAAAAATAACCGTATATGATTTCGCAACTGACAAAACTTTGCAGAGTCGAATTCAACGAACCACTGGATGAAGACAAAAAATAATTTACAAACTTTTTAATTTTTAACAACATGAATGCATTAAGAAACAATGTGAAATTAATCGGACGATTGGGTGCACAACCTGAATTAGTAACATTTGACTCTGGAAAGACAGTAGTACGCTTCACCTTAGCGACGAACGAAAGATTCAAAGACAAAAGCGGGCAATGGAAAGACTTAACGCAATGGCATAACATCAATGCATGGGGAAAAACAGCTGAACGTATTCAGAAATTGCTTTCCAAAGGGCAAGAGATTATGCTTGAAGGTAGACTTGTTAATCAATCTTACGAATCAAAAACAGGTGAAAAACGTTACTCTACAATCGTTGAATTGACTGACTTTTTAATGTTAGCTCCAACAAAATCAGAAAATAATTAATCATAACATCAAAAAAAAATAGCTATGAATCATGTGAATTTAATCGGAAAAGTTAGTTCAGCTCCAACATTTACACAATTGAATGATGGACGCAAAATTGCAAAGTTTTCAATGTCAACAAAAGAAATTTATCTTGATGCAGAAGGTAAAACAAAAACACGAAACAATTGGCACTTACTAACTGCTTGGGGACGATGGATCAAAGTTCTTGAAGAACTAGGTCAAGTTGGTTCTGAAATGGCAATCGAAGGCAAGCTCGTTAGTCGTTTTTACAATTCCAACGGTCAAAAAAAATACGTTTCTGAAGTTGAGGTCAACGATATCATTTTGATGTAATCAATTTTTTCAGCCAATCAAATTACAAAACACTTATAAAAAAATAGAACTATGACAACTGTTCGCAACTACGTTACTTTAATCGGAAATATCGGTACTAACGCACAAATCACAAAATTTGAAAACGGAAAATCTGTCGCTAGATTTAGTTTGGCAACTTCAAAACCGCAACGCAAAAATGACGGTAATTACAAAGAGACCATTGAATGGCATCGAGTATTTGCTTGGGGAAACTTAGCAGAATTTATTGAGAAATATGCCGAAAAAGGAAAAAAAGTTGCGATACATGGTCGATTGGTGAATCGTACATATTTGAATCAAGAAGGTCAAAAAAGGAACTTAACAGAAGTTGAGGTAAGACAAATTATCGGATTATAACTTTCATAACCAAACCAACCAAACGAAAAAGGTGCTGTCAAATTAATGCCAGCACCTTTTGTATTTTTTAGAATTCTGTAATTTTTAGTTGAATGTAAAAGTGTGCCCGTTAACTGTCACAGTAAATGTATAATCACATGTGCCATTTCCATAATCAACAGTTCTTACAGGCTTGTTTGATGGCGTTAGTTCAATTGTTCCACTAACTGGAAAACCACATCCTACTTTTACATGTACAGGATTTGTAGTTTGTCCGTTATAACCACCACCATTGGAAAAAGTAGCAACGGCAGTTCCTGTAATGTCGTATTCATCATCGAATCGATTCCCTAAAGTTGTAAATCCGGTAGTCCAAGTTCTAACTCTTGTTGAAGTGTAAGTTACAACTTCACCTGATGTTAAGGTTACAGTCCCATTAATTTGAACGTTAAAATAAGGTTGATTATTTGAATTTAATCCCATGTTTTGAACTGTTTTTGTTCCTTCATATTTTATATCGTTGACATAATAATCAACTGGAGTGTGTGTGATTACCGTTCCTTGAGCGATATATGGTCCAGTAAATGTCGTAACGATTTTTCCTCTTCTTGTTTTACCGTCATTACACAAACAATTTGAAGTACCGTAATCCACAGTTACTGTTTTAGTTGTTCCAATTGTGTCAATTGTGATTATTACGTTACAATCTGTTTTTTCAATTCCACTAACATGTCCAGTCTTAGAAACAATTATTTTTCCAGATTTGTAATAAACCATATTTCCAGTCACGGCTTGATCAGAAATATTGGTCATTTCATCAAAAGCGGTTTCAATTTTGTAATTTACTTCGGCTGATTGATCTTTGTCGAATCTGTTTTTTAAACAAGAAGTTAGACTTGTTGCTACGATAGCAAGATAAAGTAGTTTTTTCATGATGTTTGTTTTTCTAGGTTAAATTAATGAATTATTGTTCGTGTATCCAAATTTACTTGGAAGGTTTTGTTTCTTCTTTTCAAAATAATTTCTGCAAGGTTGTCACAATTTTCGTTCCCAAAATCAATTATCACTCCACGATTTGAATTCCCTACGTCGATTCTTCCTGCTAGTGGATAATTGCATTGACCTGGAGTGACATGTATCGGTTCGATAATTGTGTGAGGAATTTCTTTTCCAAAACGATTAATTAAAGTTCCTGATCCTGTTATTAAAAACTCATCATCTTGCGTGTCACATGTATTGAAACCATTTGTCCACTCTCTGTAGCGCTCAAAAGTTCTGCTTCTCGTATAATCAGAATGAGTTGCTGTTATATTTCCTGTAACTTTAATTACCACATTGTCAGAGGCGTTTAAACCAGTATTTTCTGCTCTTCTTGCTCCTGAAATTTGAACTTCATTGATAAAGAAATTTTCAAAAGTTACTTCGCGAATCGAACCCGTTTCTTGAATTTCGCCTGTAAGATAAACAAACACTTTGCCTTTTTTTGTACGACCTTTTGCATCCAAACAGCCTGTTCCATAATCGATTGTTACTGTTTTTGGAAATGTTGTTGACGATTCTGAAATGACCGCACAACTTGAGATAATTTGAGAAAGGTCTAAATTACAAGGATTAGATACATATAATTCCTCAGTTATAAAATCATTTTCTTCCATATCCATGCGCAAAACATCTTCTGCTGAAGAGCTGTTTTCCTCGGAATTATCTTTGCATTTGTCACATGATGATAAAACCAAAATGCTCAAAGCAAGAACAAAGCTGGTTTTCAAAATTTGATTCATTGTTTTCATAAGATTAAAATTAGTTGATTTATAAGTTAGATGTTGATTTTGTTTTAAAGGTTGGGTTCGTATTGATTAATTTTCAATTCTACTTTATTTAGTGATGTAGTTGATTTATTCTTTTACAAATTTCAACAAACTAGTTTCATTATCAGAATTATTTATTCGAATGAAATAAACACCTTTTGATAAGTGAGAAATAGTGATGAAATTGTTTGTTAAACTGCTTTCAGCTAATAGTTGGCCCAAGGAATTGTAAATAGAAAATGATAGAGGAATATTATATTCTGTATTAATGTAAAGAATCGAACTAGCTGGGTTTGGAAACAATTTAATTTTACTTTCAAAATCAGTGCTTTCTAATCCAAGTGTAGTTTCACATAAAACATTAAAGAAATTCAAAGTTTCAAAATTGTAATCACTGTAGAATTTATGTTCTGCATTTGAGGCAGAAATTTGACTTAAGGCATCATTCAACAAAGAAATTGGCAATTGAATAATATTTGGAAATAAGCTTGGATTTGCTATTATGCGATTTCTAATTGTGTCAGAATGCAAAGCGAAATTATTATCAAGTAAATTGTTAGTTACTAAGTCGTTGTAAATTAACTGTGAATTACCTACAGACAGCCCTGAGATTCTTGCAAATCGTTCAGGATAAATCGGTTGCCTATCATGTAATTTATAATCGTGACAAATTTCTCTTGCTGCTAATATCGAATCATTTTGCCATGCTTCATAATTCCCTTCTGAACCAACTTCGTCATTGTCATCAAATTTTGCCATTCTGAAAGCAAATGGATTCGTTCTTTGAGTAAAAATTCCTTGTACAGATGAAGCACAATAAGAAACTCCAGCTCTAAAATTTAATGCTGAAGAAATTCCAGCTGAAAACGAACCACCATTGCTCATTCCGACAGAAAAAATGGGTGTAGAATAATTGAAATCACCTCGTTGAATAAAAGTATTCGTTAAAATTTTAATATTCAAGTAATCAACACCATTTAAAGTATCAACAGGAAAAACTTTCCATCTCAATTTTCCATCACCATTAAGATCAGAATTAAGTGATATTTCTTCTGCCTCTGTTGCAATTATGCCAAAACCATCTGCGATTGCTGCGTTAATAAAAGATCTATTTTCAATCGAATTTATAAAATTATTAGCACTACCTCCTGTTCCATGGAAAAGATAAATAACTCCTTTTAAGTTAGTCGGAAAAAAGTAGTAAACATTTTTTAAAATATTCTGACCCATTATTTGCTCAAAAGTGATTGAATAATTTGGCATGTTATCAATTATAGCTGAAACACTTATATTTTGACTAGGCATTATTAACTTCGAGTGCCAATCATTTGGGTTTTCCAAAAATTGAATGTCACCAGTCCATTTTTTAAATGTTTTAGTTGTGTCATACGCTTTACTCCAAATGTGAACTGTGTCTCCAGCTGAAAAATTACCAGAGCCATAACCCTCAACAACAGATAAATTATAAGTTTGAGCATTTAAATGATTAAATTGTAAGTAAACTACAAGTGATAAGATAGATAAATAAAGTGCTTTCATTTTTTTAGTTTTTGAATGTTGCAAGGTAAGGCATATTTAACTCCAACGCCAAGCGTTATATAAGATGATTTCAATTTATAATCTGTTGATAAATTGATTTTTGACACAGGTAAAGCCAATCTTGACTCAAGAAATGAACTCCAATTGTTGCTAAACTTATATTCGAATCCAAAACTGACCATTTGTTGAAGTGCTATTCGAATGGAATTATTTTGAAAATTTAAATCAGTTGTTTTAAAAGCTCCATTTTTCTGAATATCTAATGAAATTGCTGATTTTGAATGAAAATCCAAAGAAATACCATAGCGAATAAATGGACTTAGTTTTTGCTTGTTAAAATGATAAGTAATACCAACTGGAATACTAAAAAACGAAGCTGCATAATTAGCACGAATTTTATATAAAACGGTATCACCATTGGATAATTCTGATATAATCTCTTGGTCATTTAAGGATGCTTCTCCATTCAATGTTCGCAATTCGACTGCGTTTTCACCAGTGTTTACAAAAAATTGTCGGTAAAACCACCTGCTTTGAAAAGTTGATTTCCCAAAATTCATTCCTGAATTGATAGCGAATTTTTCGTTTAAATGGTAATTCATTCCGAATTGATACTGCGTCAAACTTGTTGGAATTCTTCGTTCTCCAATTGTTTTTGATTTCATACTTTGCGTATTGAATTCGCCATCAATTGTTCTAATATTAATTCCTTTATTTACACTCGCTTGAAATGATATTCTTTGATTGCAATTATTATTTTCGTTTGCTTTTACGATGATGGTTTTAAGCGTTAAAACGGAAACAGCTAAAATTGGTCGCAAATATGGAAATTTAAAGAATTGAAATTGATGCCGATTCGTATCAATTGATGTTTCAAAAGCTTGATTCGAATTTTCTGCATCAGTTTTTTTTGCAATAATTGAACTAATCGAAACAGCTTCAGAAGTGTTATTGACAATTTCTGTATTTGAACTTCTTTGAACTGAAGTTTTTAGTTTAGATGGAATTGTGTAAATAGAATTCGTTGTTTCAAAATCTTTATTAGTTGCGATTTCAGTTATTTTTTCAGTATCGTTTTTATTCTGAAAAGGATTTTGTGTTTTTGATTTTTTTGAATCAAAGGCTGAATCCTTTGTTTGGGATTTTTTAGAAAGGAGTTTTTCAGATGGATTTTGAAAGAATAGAAAATAGCTGCCAACTGAAAGTAAACATACAATCACAAGGCTTGAAAACCAATAAATTCCAGTTTTCTTTTTCTCATTAAATAATTCTTTTTCAATATTATTCCAAGCAATTTCAGGTGCTTTTATTGCTTCGTTTTCAAAATTTTGAAACAATGCACCTTTAAATTTGTCGTTGTTTAAATCTTTTTCCATAAGCTATTTTTTAGCAATCATGTAATCATTTTCTATCGCTCTTCGAAGTTCTTTCTTTGCATCAAAAAGTTGAGACTTTGATGTTCCTTCAGAAATATCAAGCATTTCAGCGATTTCTTTGTGCGTAAAACCATCAATTACGTAAGCATTAAAAACTTGACGTCTACCTTTTGGTAGTAAGTTGATAAGCTTTTTCAGCTCTTCCAATTGTAAATTTTGTAGAAACTCGATGTCAATTGGCTCATTGGATGGAGCTGAATCAGCGAGAGAAATGAGGTGTGGTGTTTTTTTTCGAAAAGTACTCAAAGCACAATTCACAGTAATTTTTCGCATCCAACCTTTAAATGAGCCATCAAAATTAAAGCTATTTATATTGCGGTAGATCAATACAAAACTATCTTGTAAAACGTCTTGTGCTTCGTCCTTATTACTCATGTAACGCAGACAAATTGCAAACATCCAAGAACTATTTGTTTGGTATAAGAAACGAAAAGCAGCTTGATTGCTCTTTTGACAGGCAATTACCAATTCACGTTCATTACTTTTCCAAATTTCTTGGCTCATCTCTAGTTAGATGCACAAAACGAACGAATGGTTGGGTGCTTATTTAATATTTAAGTTAGATTTCACAGTTGAAGAAATACCATTCTTGTGCAAATAAACATTGATAGTTTTAAGTTTAAAATATTCTTCAGACACATATAGAAATCCTTTAGGATAATTGCTTGTTCCCCATGAATTTTTTACTAAAAAGTAGTTTTTTCCATTTTGATCTTTGTATAAACCAACAATGTGCATTCCGTGATCATCAGTTGTAGTTTTGTTGTCATACGCAAGTTGTCTTATTTCTTGGGTGATTTTTAATTCTTCTGTCGGGTTGTAAAACGCATTTGAAGAACGATCTGCCCCAGCATCATTGAATCCTTTCGAATCTTGACCTTTTACTTCTATTGTAGATTCATCTTTTGGAACAATAGCAATTCCGTTTTTGAAGCTAAATCCTTTTTCAGAAACATCTGCACCCCAAGCAACTGTATAACCATTTTTTAAAGCTTCAACAGTAACATTAAATAAATCACCTAAAGAAACATTGTAACTTTCACCCCAAGCCCAATTATCTGGAATTTCAAGCATACATTTAGCATTCATTGGATGATTTGTGAAAGACGTCAACGATACATAGTTGTCCATATTCAAACCCAATTCATTGGCATAAGTTTTTGGAGTATATTTTTTCCCGTTCCATTCAAATGATTCGATGTCTTTTCCTAAGTATTTATCTAAAATTGTATTAAATTCTTTTTTCCAGTTTAAGTCCAAAACTTTAGCTTCACCAAGTTTTTTCATCACATCTTGCATTTTGGTATTCAAATCTGTATATAAGGACTCATGATTGTATTTGAAGCCATTGTCTTTTTTAGGCGTACCATCTGAGTTGAAGTCAGACGCAGATAGTGTTCCATTTTCATAACCACTGTAAACATTGAATGGTACAATACCGAAATTTTTAATTACCAAAGGAATATCATGAAAAGCGCCGCCTTCTTCAAATGCAATTTTTCCATCCATTCGAATGTATTTTGTTGCCTTTAAATCGTAAGCTTTTCTAACGATGTACATTTCTGAAAGAGGACTGACGTTTTTTTGTCCCATTCTCAATAGTTCAGATTCAAAAAATGAAAGTGCAGAAAAAGACCAACACGTTGATGTTTTACCTTGACTTTGAACGGGTGTTGCATCGTGTTGAACAATTTTTGTAAATTGATATTTACTACCATCAATGTTGGTGTTTTGTCCAAATAATAATCCTGACACCAAAAACAATGGCATCCATAAAAAGTTAAATTTTCTAATCATTTATTTTTATTTTAAAATCCAGCCTTGATAGCCTTTAGAAATGGATAATTGAATCAGTGAATCCAACATTTTTTGTGAAGACGCACTTCCAATACTAACTCTTGTTAAACTTCCTCCTTCAATTACTGCAGCATCAAAACCTTGACTTTTTAAAGTTGCAACTAATTGTACTGCATTGTTTTTATTAGAAAAGCAGCCAACGATGTATTCAAATGATTGTCTTTTTCCTGAAGAAGGATTATTATTTGTAATTACCTCACTTAGATGATTCTCAACTTCAACAGATGAGGAATTGTCTATTTGAATGTCTTTTGTTGATTTAAAATCTTTTTGTTCTTTAACAACTTCAGTCTCTTGAATTGACTCAATGTTTGATTTTGAAGGAATAAATAAATTTACGTTTTTTTCGCGAAAAGGATTGAAGTCATTTATAGTTATTGCACCTGACTGAATAACGTTTGTTTTCATTGGAATCCAAACTGAATAAAAACCAATAGGAAGAAAACAAGCTGCAATTGCTGCGTATTTTACAATACGATTTGATTTTTTAGCATTGATTTTAACTATTGGTGTTTCAATTTCAATAATTGGTGCTTGTTCAATTACTTCAACTTCAACTACTTTTGGTTCAATAATAATCTCTTTAGCAGAAGGAACAAATTGAACATTAGTTAATCCGTAAGAGCTTAGTAAAAAATTGAAATATCTGTTTTGTTCGAAGCAAATATTTTTTTCTTTGTCTAAATGGAATGCACCAATTTTTGCTAATTCTACTTTGATTCCACGATTGATTTCAGATTTTAATTCCGATGCAAAATCAGAAACTTTTGAAAATGAATCGTCAAATGAAAGTTTGTTCAAAGAAGCAAATTCTGCAGTTAATAACCCATCGTTGTTGATGAGGTTTTTATTGAATAACAGGTGTTTTGAAGGAGGAATAATCGTTCCTTTGTTAAGGTCAATTGATGCAGGAATGGCTTGTGCAACAAAACCACCAAAAGAAGGAATGATGACGCAAGAATGGCGCAACAACAATTGACAAATTATTTCTTCTATTGAAAACATAGTCAAATTTAAGAAACATTACGATATTAACAATAAGTTGTTACAAATAAGGCAAGACCTTTTCTACATCTTCCGGAACATCAATGTTTGGTGTTTCAATAGTTGTTTCTACTAATTTAATTTTAAATCCATGATAAAGCCAACGCAACTGCTCTAAAGATTCAATTTTTTCAAGGAGCGTTGGTTCTAATTTTGTCAACTGAATCAATACTTCTCTTCGGTAAGCATATAATCCTATGTGTCTTAAATAGGGGAAAAATTCAGTTGGATTACCTTTGAAATTTGAATAATTTGGAACTGCACTTCTGCTAAAATAGATTGCTTGATGATTTTTATCTTCAATAATTTTAATTCTATTTGGATTTTGAATATCCTCCAAACTAATATTTTTACAAGAAAGGGTAGCAATTTCAATTTCTGTATTTTCAAATGCTAAGATAAGGTCATCCAATTGTTGATAATTAACTAAAGGTTCATCCCCTTGAATGTTAATTATTAAATCAAAATCGTGATATTTTTCAGCAATTTCAGCACAACGGTCTGTACCACTTTGGTGGCTTGGCAATGTCATTTCTACCAAACCACCAAAACGAAGTACTTCTTTTACTATTCTCTGATCGTCAGTTGCAACAATTACTTTATTTATTTTAGAAGATTTTAGAACTCCTTCATATACTCTTTGAATCATTGTTTTTCCTTTCAAATCAATTAATGGTTTGCCAGGAAATCGAGAAGAATCAAAGCGAGCAGGAATGACTCCTAAAACTTTCATTTAGAATTTCATTTGAACTTGCATGATAAAATTTCGTGGCGGTTGAATATCTCCAGGTCGGGTTGTATATTCAGCATTCAAAATATTATTAGCAATAAAGGAAACCCTATAGTTATCATTGATTTTATAAGCTAATCTCATATCAAAAACTAGATTTCCTTTATTGTAAACTTGACGGTATTCTTTTAAACCTGGTAGGATAAAAGTACCAACGATTGATTCTTCAAAGATTCGATCAATATTTGACATAAAACTATTGTATCTTGCTGAGAAACCAATGCTATAGTGTTTATAGTTCGCTTCGATATCTGCTTTTGCTAAATGTTTAAATCGATATTTCAATAAATTTGAATTTGGGTCAGAGAAATTAGAACGATATAAAGAATCATTGTTAAGGCTTATTGGATTCATATACGTGTAACCAATCAATGAAATAATTTCAACTTTCCCGATGCTTCCAAAACTATTGAAAGAAAGGTCGATTCCTGTAATTCTTGCAGATTCTGCATTTTGCGCGATGAAACCAACCCATTTATTGATATAACCAGGGCTGTTTGGATCCGTTGATAATGCAATACTATCTGGATTCCAAGCACCAAAAGTAAACTCTACCATATTGTTATATTGATTAACAAATGCAGCAATATCAAACATTCCTTTCCAATCTCCAATTTTTACACCTTGTTTAAGTCCTATTTCTCCAGCCCAGCCAACTTCAGGTTTTAAATCAGGATTTGGAAAAATATTTAAGGCTCCAACTGAAGTTTGTGTATATCTCTCAGATACTGATGGATATCGAATGCCTTGACCAATAGATGCTCTAAAATGCGTGTATTTAGCTATTTCATAGTGAATTCCAGTTCTTAAAACAGGGTAAACTGGGATTGATTTCGATGATGTTTTTTTGAATTTAAAGTTTGAATCACCTCGTTTACCATCCATCTCGAAATACTCTGCACGCAAACCAGCAGTAATATCTAGTTTACCTATTTTATGCTCATATTGAAAGTACCCTGCTAAATTTGCAGAGGTGTGGTTACCAAAAAGTTTTGAGTTTACTACGTTGTAAATATTAGATGCACCAGTAGATATTACTATTCCATTGTTAAATTGTTTTTGAACCTGATAATCTGAAAAGAAGATCACTGCTCCGTTTGACTGGTTTGGATTGTTGATAATTTCATTGTTGGCGTAATATACTCTGTTCTTAAAAGTATGTTTGTTATTTTTCTTATCAATAAATTTAATGTAAGGGTCGATGAACAAACGTTGTCCTAAACTATATGTTAATGTTGATGCTGGATTTGAGGTGTCGGCACCACCACTTGGTGTATATCCCAATGTATCACTGTACCAAATCAAGAAGGTACCTGTTTTTTGAATTTGATAATTGTAACCAATCCCTGCTTTAAATCGTGGATGTTTTTCAGGTTTCAAATAAATAGTTCCACTTACGCGACCTCTAAACTCTTTTTCTCCTTGTCTAAAACCATCATTGTGAAATAAAGTTGTTGAAATGGTATAACCCATTTTCTTATACATCTGACCATGAAATGCTTCAATTTGTTGGTTCATTGGAGAGCGGGACCACCATTTTAGAGAAGCTCTAGCTGGATTGTCATAAATTCCATATTGCACCTTAACTTTTGTCTCTGGTTTAAGTCCTGGTTCTTTTTCTTGAAGAGAAATAACTCCATTCAATGCACCACTTCCGTAAAGAACAGACGCAGCACCTTTCATTACTTCTACTTGAGATGCTTGCTCCATTGGAATTGCATTCCATTGTGTGTCTCCTGCATAACCTGAAAGAAGTGGCATACCATTCCAAAGTAATAAAACACGGCTTCCAGTCCCATAAGCAAAGCCAGAACCTCCACGAATACTCACTTGTCCATCCATTGTGAATACGCCAGGAGTTTGATTAACCGCTTGTTCCAAATTGGAAATACCTTTGTTGTCTATCAATTCCGGTCTAATAATTTCCATAGATACAGGAATCTCTTCAATCGCCTGTCTTCTTTTACCTGCCGAAACAACAACAGGTCCTAAGTCTTTAATGGGTTCTGATAATTTTATCACAATATCTCCAGATTTTTGAATAACTAAAGTGTCATTCATATATTGAATCATTGTCGTGATAAGAGTAACAGGAAATTTCTGAGAATTTAGCTTAAAATTTCCTTCAAAATCTGTAACAGCTTTTGCGCCGTCTGAGCCAATTATTTTTGCACCAATAATAGCTTCGTTTGAGACTTTATCAATAACTTTTCCAGTTATTTGGGCATTTATAAAAAATGGCGCACAGAGAGTGGCAAAAGCAAGTATTCTTCCTTTCATAAGCTTAGTTTAGACTTCAATAATAAAAATAAATTTTTGATTTGAAGCTAATATTATGAAAAAATCAACTTTGAGTTATGAAATTTCGATACTAAAAGGCTACCTGAAGTTGTAAAACAAAGTTTCTTGGGGCTTGAATATCACCTGGTCTAGAAACATATTCAGCGTTAAATAAATTGTTTACAATGAAATTTAATTTTATCTCTTTTTTGATGTCGTAACTCATTCTGGCATCGAAAACCAAAGAACCGCTATTGTATATACTTCTATACTTTTTAAGACCAATTAACAATTCGGTACCAAGTACTCCATTTTCAAAAACAGCATCAACATTTCGCATGTAACTATTATATCGAGTGGAAAACCCTGCGCTAAATTTTTTGTAGGTGGCTTGAATATCAACTTTAGCTAAATGTCTGAATCTGTATTTAAGCATATCTGTGGTTGTGTCAGAGAAAGTCAATCTATACAAAGAATCTTTATTTAAACTAATTGGATTCATATAGGTGTAACCAATCAGTGAAGTCAATTCTACATCACCAATTTTTCCTTGGCTATTGAAGGAGAGTTCAATACCAGTAATTCTTGCTCTCTCCGCGTTTCTTGCTTGAAACCCAACCCATCTGTATAAATAATTTAAAGCATCCGGATTACCAATTTGTAATGTGCCCATTGTATCAGGTTTGTAAACGCCAAAGGTGAATTCAGTCATATTACTATATTCATTCAGAAATCCAGCCACATCAAAATAGCCTTTCCAATTTTTTCCAATTTTAACGATTTGTTTAAAGCCGATTTCAGCTGCCCAACCTTTTTCAGGTTTTAGTTCTGGATTTCTAAAAATAATTAATCCACCGACAGATGTAGAAACGTATCGTTCTCCAACTGAAGGAAAACGAACCCCTTGACCAATTGAGGCTCTTAAATGCGAAGCGGGGTTTATTTCATAATGCAACCCAGCTCTAAAAACAGGATAAACAGGAATAGATAATGAATCTGTTATTCTAAAACGAGAATCACTTTCTAAGGTATCAAGTTTATAATATTCAAGTCGCATTCCAGCAGAAATATCTAATTTTTTAATACTTGTTTCAAATTGAGAATAAACCGCTGTATTTTGAGAAATATGGTTGCTAAAAATCGGACTTTTTATTTGATTAGTGATGTTTGTAAATCCTGCAGTAAAGTTGGTTTTTTCATTAATTTTTCTTTGAAATTGATAATCTGCAAAATACATTTCTGCAAAAGATGCATCATAAATATTTTCTGAATTCCCAGTTGTAACTAAATAATATCTTGTTTTAAGACTGTGCTTGTTATTGTATTTATCGATAAATTTCACATAAGGATCTACACTAACACGTACTGCTTTTTGTCTTGAAATTGTATTATCCATAGGTTCGTAACCTGAGGAGTCGTTTTTCCACAAAACAAATACTCCAATATCTTGATATTGAGCATTATACCCAATTCCAGCCTTGAATTTTTTATTTTTAGTTGGTTTGAAAAAAATGGAACCATTAAAGCGATAACGGTGTTCATTTTCACCTTTTCTAAATCCGGAATCGATGTAAGCATTTGCGCCTATAGAAAATCCGAAATTTTTAAAAGACTTCCCATAATAAACGTCTGCTAAATGAAAAGTTGGATTTTTATTCCACCATTTCATTGATTCGCGTTTTGGGTTACCATATATTCCTGATTGAACCTTAGCCTTAAACTCTCCTTTGGGTCCGGGCTCTTTTTCAGTAAGTGCAATGATTCCATTTAAGCACCGCTTCCGTAAAGTACAGATGAGGCACCTTTTAAGATTTCAATTTGCGAAGTTTGTTCCATTGGAACTGCATTCCACTTAACATCTCCTAAGTCTGGTGATAACATAGGGATACCATTCCAGAGCAACATAACACGACTTCCTGCACCATAAGCATATCCACCACCACCTCGAATACTTACCTGACCATCCATTGAATAAACGCCAGGACTTTGATCAACAGCTTGTTCTAAACTTGATAAACCTTTATTGTTTACCAATTCAGGACGAATGATTTCCATTGAAATTGGAACGTCTTCAATGTTTTGATTGCGTCTTCCAGCAGTTATAACAAC
>RFNX01000315.1 GCA_009926905.1 Flavobacteriales bacterium | reverse complement strand
TGGAGCTGAATGACACAGTTTATAACCAATCTGTTTTAAACTCTGGAATGTTGAATTTCAAGTTTAGTATAAACCCGAAAAGTAATATTTATTTCAAAAATATGTATTCGGTTAGTTCAGATGATAAAGTGAATGTTAGAAAAGGAACACGTGAATTAGATAGTGACCCAAAACAATTTGATAGATCGACCAATTTCTGGTACACTCAAAATAATCTATACACAAGTCAACTTTATGGAAAACATGAATTCGAAAAAACGAAATTTAATTGGAATTTAGGTTTTAGTAATGTCTCTCGTCAAATTCCGAATTTGAGAAGAATTGTATATAGAAAACAGGCTTCAACAGAGGAAGATACTGTTGAACAGTACACTGCTGTTATTCAACAAAATGGAACAATTGCAACAGCTGCGGGTAATATGTTTTGGTCAAATTCTAGTGAACAAATTTATAGTGCTAAATATGATTTCTCTCGCAAATTGGATATTGGAGTTTTCAAAAATGAATTGAAAATAGGGGCAATGCATGCTTATAGAAATAGAGATTTTACGTCGAGAAATTTCGGATTTTCTCAGTATAAACCAAATGGAAACAGCTTCAATAGTCAATTATTATTATTACCAGAAGATCAAATTTTCAATGCTGAAAATTTAGGATTGTTAGAAAATGGGCAAGGAGGATTTAAACTAGACGAAGCAACAAATGTGGATGATAGCTATCAAGCATCTTCTTTCTTGAATGCTGGGTTTTTAATGTTAGACTCTAAAATTGCTGAAAAATTAAGAGTTGTTGGTGGAGCTCGCTTAGAGTCTTATAATCAAGTGTTTAATTATATTGAATTTGGTTCTAATATAGCTCAAAGAATCGACACAACTGTTGTAGATATTTTACCATCTGTTAATTTAATTTACTCTTTGAATAAAAAAATGAACGTAAGAGCAAGTTTTTATCAGACAGTTTCGCGTCCTGAGTTTAGAGAATTAGCACCATTTACTTTTTATAATTTCTTGATTGACAATATAATCTCTGGTTCTCCAACTTTGCAAAGAGCAAAAATTTCAAATGCTGATTTACGTTATGAATTTTTTCCTGGAGCTGGACAAATTATTAGTGTTTCTGGATTTTATAAAAAGTTTAACAACCCAATTGAGTTAATTAATAGAACAGGAACTTCAGGAGCACCTGAATTATATTACACAAATGTTGCTGGAGCCACAAGCTATGGTGTTGAGGCTGAATATCGTATGAATTTAGGAATGTTCAAAAAGAAAGATTCTACCTCATTCTTAAAGCAAATTACTTTGTATGCCAATGCATCTTTGATTCGTTCAAAAGTAGATTTAGATTCTGTTGTTGGTTCAGAGATAGACCGACCACTTCAAGGGCAATCACCTTATATTGCTAATGCAGGTGTTTACTTCACAAATAAAAAAGGAGATTTATCGGTTAGCGCTTCTTATAACTTAGTAGGACAAAGAATCTATATTGTTGGAAATGTTCAAGAACCAAGCGTTTGGGAAAATGGTAGAAATGTAATCGACTTACAAATAGCTAAAACGTTCAATGAGAAATTTGAACTCAAGTTAAATGTTAAAGATTTATTAGCTCAAGAATTAGTATTTTTCCAAGATTTAAATGGCAATAAAAAATATGATTTAGGAACAGATAATGCATGGCAAGAAATTCAATTCGGTCAAACTATTTCTTTGTCACTGAAATATAATTTCTAGTTATTAATTTCGATTTAACATCGATTTTAGATAAGAAATAGTTTATCCCGATGAAGGTAATCAAATTGCTCCACGGCGGATTACAAACGAAGAATTGCAAACGTTTTTCTCTAACGATTTTTTAAAAAGAGACGCTAAATCCTCGCTATTAATAAGCATTCTTTGTTCTCGTTCACAATTCATAAGCAGTCAGTACCTCTGGTTCGCAATTCATAAGCATTACGGTAATCCGTTTGCAATTCGCAATTAATAAGCAGTCTGTGCCTCCAGTTCGCAATTCGCAATTCTATCGTTCGCAATTATTAAGTAGTATATACTTCCTTAATGTTAACGAATTGTTTTCATAACTTAATAATCAATTAAAGAAGACATAAGACTTCATTAACGCTAACATTGATTTTGCAACTGACATTTGCACAAACAAAAAATTATCAAAATGAAAAAGATTTACTTAGGAATTGCGGCATTGTGCTTAAGCACAGCAATAAGTGCACAAGATGCATTTTGGACGCCAACAAATTACAAAGGTGCGTTTCCAGTTACAGATGGAACTGCAGCAACAGATTGGACATCAGGATGGTCAAACTTTGATCCTGAAAACACGGTTTACTCAACAGCTTACACAACCACTGTTTCAGCAAATATTACTACAAACACAACTTGGACTGGAGTTGTTTTATTACAGAACAAAGTATATGTTAGAAACAACGCAACGCTAACAATTGCTCCGGGAACAGTTATTCGTTGTGATAAAGCTACACAAGCAACTTTAATTATTACAAGAGGAGCAAAAATCAATGCTGCAGGTACAGCATCAAATCCAATTGTATTTACTTCAGGCGAAGCAGTTGGAAATCGTGCTGAAGGAGATTGGGGTGGTTTAGTAATCTTGGGTTTAGCAAGAAACAACCAACCTGGTGGAGTTGCAAGTATTGAAGGTTTAGTTCCTTCTACTGATACTCAATTTGGTGGTGCTTTTGATAATGATAATTCTGGTGTTTTACAATATGTTAGAGTTGAATTTCCAGGTATTCCATTAGAGCCAAATAAGGAAATAAACGGAATCACTTTTGGTTCAGTTGGTTCTGGTACAACAGTAGATCACCTTCAAGTTTCTTTTTCTGGAGACGATTCTTACGAATGGTTTGGTGGAACAGTAAATTGTAAAAACCTTATTGTTTATAGAGGTTTGGATGATGATTTCGATACAGATTTCGGTTATAGAGGTAAAATCCAATTTGGTTTATCGATTCGTGATAAAGATTTATTTGATGCTGCTGGTGATTCCAACTGTTTTGAGTCGGATAATGATGCAGCAGGTTCTGCTGCTCAACCAAAAACAGCTCCAATTTTTTCAAATATCACAATTGTTGGTCCAAAAGGTGATGGAACAACTGTTTTACCAACAGGAGAAAAATTTGAAAAAGCTTTTCGTTTAAGAAGAAACACAGCGACATCTTGTTTTAACTCATTAGTGACAGGTTGGGAAAAAGGTCTTTCTATTGAAGGAGCAGCAGTTGTAAACAATGTAAACGGTGATACCCTTCAATTTGCTAATAATGTTTTAACCAATTTTGCTTCAAACGCTAATTTAATTAACAATACTTCTGGAACTCCGCCTGTTTCTGACGGAACGACTGATGCTTGGTATCTTTCTTGGTGGTCAGTTAAAGGAAATGATTCAACTGCTACCTTAGCTCAAGTTAATTGGGTAAATTTATTCCCTGCTTTAGGTAATACACCAGATGCTCGCTTAAATAACGGTTCAGTTGTAGCTACGGGTGCATCATTTATATCTGATAAATTCTTTTCTGTTGTTAGGCCAACAGTTGCTACAACTTCATACACATATTGTCAAGGTCAATTAGATATTACTCAATTAACTGCAACAGCTTTAGTTGGGAATACTTTACGTTGGTACAATCAAGCAACAGGAGGGACATTCTCAACTAGTGCTCCAACACCAAGTACGACTTCTGCTGGAAACTTTACATATTATGTAAGTCAAGTTAATGCTAACGGTGACGAAAGTAAGAGAGTTGCAATTGATGTTACAGTTAACGCTTTACCATCTACACCAACAATTTCCGCAGGTGGTAACACTTCTTTCTGTACAGGTGGATCAGTTGTTTTAACTTCATCTGCGACTTCAGGAAACGTTTGGTCAACAAATGCTACAACACCTGAAATCACAGTTACAACATCAGGTACTTTCACAGTTACTGTTACTGATGCTAACCAATGTTCAGCTACATCTACAGCTACAACTGTTAACGTTAGTGCTTCTCCAGCTCCAACAGTAAATGCTTCTGCAACTGCAGCTTGTTCAGGTGAAACAGTAACATTGACTGCTTCATCTGCTGATTCATATTTATGGTCAAACAATGCAACTACTCAAGCAATTCAAGTAACTGCATCGGGTAACTTTACAGTAACAACTACAAATTCAAATGCTTGTAATGGTGTAGGTGCTTCTGCTCCAACAACTGTAACATTTACTGCAACTCCAACTGCAGCAGGTTCATTCACTGTAAACGGTAATGTTGTAACATTCTCAAACAGTTCTAATGGCGCAACATCTTATTCTTGGGATTTCGGTGATTTCACAAATTCATCAGCAAGTGCTCCAGTTCATGCATATGCAGCTAATGGTTCTTACACAGTTGTTTTAACAGCAATCAACGGAAACTGTACAGATACTCAGTCTTTCACTGTTGCAATTACATTAGCAATTGATGAATTAGCAGGAGTTGAAAACATCAATGTTTATCCAAATCCAGCTACTGAAAGTTTTGTTGTGGCATTTGATAACCAAAACAACCAATCGGTTACAATCGAAATGATTGATCAAATGGGTAGAATTATCCAATCAAACACAATCGAACAATCAGGAGTTCAAGTTTCTGAATTCAACACAATGAATGTATCTAATGGTTTATATTCAATTAGAATTTCTAGCAATGGTAATGCATTGACAAAAAGATTAGTTGTAAATAAATAATTAAAAATTTAACATGAGGCTATCGGTTTTTAAAATCGATAGCCTTTTTTATACCTATTACTCATGGAAAACTCAAAAGGACACACAATTTTATTAGTAGATGACGAACCAGATATTTTGGAGTTTTTATCTTACAATATTCGTAAGGAAGGCTACAAAGTATTTACCGCTAACAATGGAGAAGAAGGTGTAAAATTAACACAACAATTAAGTCCTTCGTTGATTTTACTAGATGTTATGATGCCAAAAATGGATGGGATTGAAACTTGTCAAGTGATTCGAAAAGATTTGAATATCTCACAACCAATAATCGCATTCTTAACTTCACGTGCAGAAGATTATGCTCAAATTGCTGGTTTTGAAGCAGGAGCTGATGATTATATTTCAAAGCCAATTCGCCCACGTTTGCTAATCAGTAAAATCGAATCTCTATTACGCAGATTAGATCGAAATAGTGGTACTTCAGTAGAAGTTGGAGAAAGCAATTTGAAAATTGATAGAGAAAAATTCTTGATAGAAATCGAAGGCAAGCAAATTATCCTGCCAAAAAAAGAATTTGAATTATTGGAATTGTTAGCAAGTCGACCAGGTAAAGTATTTAATCGTGAGCAGATTTTGGCTATAGTCTGGGGAAATGAAACAGTTGTTGGCGAAAGAACAATTGATGTGC
>RFNX01000331.1 GCA_009926905.1 Flavobacteriales bacterium | reverse complement strand
AATTACACTTTGAATAGAAGTGACAAAGAGAAAGCCAAAGAATATTTAACGCAATCTGCCTTTTTCTCAAACGGTAATAAACGCCAAAAAGCAATGTCTTATGAGAAATTGGGCGATTTAAGCTACGCAGAACGCAATTATGTGGCAGCTCAAAAATATTACGATTCTTGTTCACGATTCATTTCAGACGATTATCCAAACGGCGATTTAGTAAAAAGTCGTGCAATCAAATTGGCAGATTTAGTAAAAGCGATTGAAATTGCTCAATTCGAAGACAGTGTGCAACGAATTGCTAAACTATCTCCAAAAGATCGCGACGAATTCTTGAAAGAAACCTTAAAACAAATCAAAGAAGACCAACAACGTAAAAAAGAACAAGAAGCTGCAAAACTATTGGCGCTGCAGGACCAAGCGAATAATGCTGGAAATAGCAGCAACAGTAAATTTGTTTTCAGTAACCCAAAATTGCGTGAAGCAGGTTACAATGAATTTAAGAAAACATGGGGACCACGTGAAAATGAGGATGATTGGAGAAGAAGTGAGAAAATCGTCCTTTCTAATTCAGGTACGCAATCTGGCGATAAAGATTCTTCAGCAACTGATGGTAAAACAAATAAATCCAAAGATGATACATTGAGCGTTGCTTCGTTGATGAAAGACATTCCTTTGACGGACGAAGCCTTGAAAGCATCACAAGATCGTTTGTTGGATGCATTATTTACTTCGGGAGTTTTGTATAAAGAGATTTTAAACGAAGAAGAATTAGCTGCTGGTCAGTTTGAAAAAGTTTTGGATGTGAAACGCATTGGTTTGACTGATTTATCATCTGCTTTTCAGTTGTATAAAATCAACGAAGGAAACAGTTCTAAAGAGCGTTTCAAAGATCACATCATTGATTATTATCCAGAATCTGATGCGGCGAAATATTTCAAAGATCCCGATTTTTATGTGAAACAAAAACAAAACCAAAAACAAGCTGAAAGTCAATACGTTGCTTTGTTGGAACAATACAATAACAAGCAATACCGTCAAGTTTTAACAACTTCACAAAACGTGATTGACAAAGAAAAAGCGAATGCTTATCGTGCTGAGTACATGTTATTGAACGTTTTGGCCGCTGGTCAATTGACAGAAAACAAACAAGAATTGGTTCCTAAATTGAATGCTATCATTGCTGAAAAACCAGGAACTCCACAAGCACTTCGAGCGAAAGAAATGCTCGACATTTTGAAAACAGGATTTTCTAAAAACGAAGCCGTTAATTTCAATAAGACGTATAGCTTTACTTACTCAACTGAAGGTTCTCAATTTGTTTTCATTCAACTAGACGATGAAGATGATGCAGAAGACGCTCGCAACTTGATTACAGACTTCTCAAATAAGAAATTCAAGACAAATCGTGTGAAAGTGACGATGAAAACAACAGTTTCTGAAAAGAATTTTATGTTGGTGCAAGAATTCCCCAATGTCAAAGTGGCACAAGAATACATCAACGCTTACAAGGCAGGATTTGAGATTTTAGACGACCTTCAAGACAATAAAATTTACATTGTTACGCCTGAAAATTTGAAAAAGTTAATTGAAACAGCGAAATTTGACGAATACAAATTGTTTTACGACGATAATTATTAAGCATTATGGCAATTTTAGGACGTAAAGAAGTTTTCGGTTCAACTCCAATCGCAGAAGCTTCATCTGACAAATGGAACAGAATTTTAGCTGGAACAGAAATTAAAGGAGACCTTATTTCTGACTCTAACATCATCATTGAAGGAGAAATCAACGGAAATGTTTCTTGCGCCGGAAAAGTACACATTGGAAATTCAGGAAAAATCAATGGGAATTTAGTGTGTTTGAATGCAGAATTTGAAGGTGCACAAGACGGTGAGTTAACCATTCAAAACTTATTGATATTAAGAAGTACAGCACGTATCAAAGGCAACATCGAAACCTTGAAATTAAGCATCGAAGAGGGAGCTTTTTTCGAAGGAGCTTGTGTCATGAAATCACCTGTTTCAACCACAAATTACAGTCAATCCGTTTCTTTTGAATAAAGAAGACAAAAAATCAAATCTCTTTTTTCGCTTTTCAACTGCTGGCATTCAAATGGCAGGAATCATAGCTTTTTTTACTTGGCTAGGAACCTATCTCGATGGAAAATACAAACCTTCAACGCCTTGGTGGACAATTGGTTTATCTCTTTTTGGCGTGATTGCTTCCTTGGTTTTAATCATTCGTGAAGTCATGAATTTTAGTAAAGAAAATGATCAATAAAAACTTACTTTTCAATTGGTTTTTGGTTGCAATTCCAATTGCAATCTATTTGTTAGCCGTTCATTTAGAGCTTTTTAGAATTCACTATTTTTTGGCTCACTTTTGCGCTGGAGTTGTAGGATTTATTTTTACGCTAAGTGTTTTTATTTTGCATTTTAATATTTCCAATAAACCTGAAGAATTTGTGTCGCGGTATTTAATAATGACAACCGTACAAATTTTATCGTTTTTATCATTTATAACAGCTTTGATTTATACCGGAAAACCAAGAATTATCGTTTTTCACACGCTTTTTTTGTTTTTGATTTTACTGATTTTTCAAACGATAAGTTTGATAAGGAAACGAAATTAAGTTAACATATATTATTTGATTTTCAATTATTTAGTTTCATTGTTTATAATTAAATCACTCAATTGAATTTTTTTTTCATCAAAATAGAACAATCTGTAATATATCTTGTTTGAAGGACGATGGGAGCTTATAAAATTAAGGATATAGAAGTATTGACAGGAATTAAAGCGCATACGCTTCGGATCTGGGAAAAACGTTATGGAATTTTAATTCCGAATAGAACAGACACACATATTAGAACTTATTCAGATAAAGAATTGGCCTATTTGCTGAATGTCAGTTTGCTTAATAAATCAGGTCATAAAATTTCTAAAATTGCTAAGCTAGAAAACGAAGAAATTTCTAAACTTGTTTGGGACATCAATTATAATTCCTCTGAAAACAGCGATGACAAACTGATTCTAGCATTAGTAGAATTGGATGAACGCTTGTTTAGAGATACGCTTGCACAATTGATTGCAGCGCATGGGTTAGAACAAACTTTTACAAATTTTATTATTCCTTTTTTAGACAGAATTGGAGTGATGTGGCTTATTGGTACGATTAATCCTGCACAAGAGCATTTCATAACCAATTTGATTCGTCAGAAAATAATTAGCGAAATCGATAAATTACCTATTCCAGAAAAAGACACGTATGCTGTTATGCTTTATCTTCCTGAACACGAATGGCACGAATTGAGCTTACTTTTCTATCAATTTTTGCTTCGTAAACGTGGAATGAACACGATTTATCTTGGACAAAGTTTGCCTTATGATTCGCTGATTGAATGCATCGAAAAGTTAAAACCAGATGCTTTAATGACTTCTTGGTTAACCCCTGTTGACGAAGTGTTTATTGTCAATTATTTCAAAAATTTAGAGGTACATACAGCTAATATAACCATTTTTGTCGGTGGAGCACAAATCAATAATTACAGCGATAAACTTCCGAAATCACTTAAAGAAATCAAAACCTATCAAGATTTAGAAAAGTACTTTAACTAAATTGGGTTAAAAATCATCGAGGTATTTCTTTCAAATTTATGCAGCAATAATTTCATTAACTTCGTTGTTTCTAAAATTAAACTGTGCGTTTTCTTCCTTTTAAATCCGATATTCGTTGCATTTCTTTGCCTGAAAATTTCACGTTTCCATTTTATTATTCGCCTCATCCTTTAGCAATAATTGCATCCAAAGAGTTGCAAGAATATTTAAAAAAGCAAACTGATTTTGTGCACAATTTTGGTTTTGACAGAAACGACACAACACTTCCAATTGGAAAGATGTTTGGCGTTTTAGTGGTAGAAAACGAACAAAAAGAATTGGGATATTTAGCTGGATTTTCGGGTAAATTGGCGGATGAAAATCACCATAAATTATTTGTTCCACCAGTGTTTGATATTCTTGAAAAAGGAGGCTTCTTCAGAGTCGGAGAAATCGAAGTGAACGAAATAACTTTAGAAATTGAAGCACTTGAAAAGGATGAAAAATATTTGGAATTAAAAAAAAAGGTAGCAACCGAACAATTTGAAATTGAAAAAATTCTTAGCGCTAAAAAACAAGATTTAAAGCAGAGTAAAAAGCAACGCGACCTGCTTAGAAACGAAAAAAAAACATCGCTTTCCTCTCAAGAATACGAAGATTTAATTGAACAATTAAAAACGGAAAGTATTCGTGGACAATTGGAATTAAAAGATCTTACTCGCGACTTAAAATATAATCTTGCGGAAATTGAAAATGAATTGGCTGTTTTTGAAGAACAAATTGAAACGCTCAAAATAGAGAGGAGTCAAAAATCATCATTGCTACAAAAAGAGATTTTTGAAAAATATACGTTTTTGAATCAGGCGCAAAATGAAAAAAGTTTGTTGTCTATTTTTGATGAAACGAGTGCGCAAACCCCACCGGCTGGAGCGGGAGAATGTGCTGCACCAAAACTATTGCAATATGCTTTTTTGCATCGATTGAAACCGATTTGCTTAGCTGAATTTTGGTGGGGAAAATCGCCTAGTTCTGAAATACGCGTTCACGAACAATTCTACCCGGCTTGTCGTGGGAAATGTGAACCTATTTTATCACACATGTTGGAAGGAATTGAGCTCGATAAAAACCCAATGAGTGAGCAAGCAACCGTCGGAGAAATCGAAGTGATTTATGAAGATGATTATCTAGTTGTCGTGAACAAACCTTCTGAATTTTTATCAGTGCCTGGAAAAGAATTGAAAGACTCGGTTCACGAAAGAATGCGCTTGAAATACCCGGAAGCAACAGGTCCACTTTTGGTACATCGCTTGGATATGTCCACTTCAGGTTTATTGTTGGTCGCAAAGTCAGAAGAGATTTACAAAAATCTACAAATGCAATTCATCCAACGTCGCATTAAAAAATCATACATCGCACTTTTAGAAGGAATCGTTGAAAATGACGAAGGTGATATTTCGTTGCCTTTACGCGTCGATTTAGACGATCGTCCTCGACAAATTGTCTGTTACGAACATGGAAAAAATGCCTTTACGAAATATAAAGTTTTAACGCGCGAAAATGGAAAAACACGCATTCAGTTTTTTCCAATTACAGGCAGAACGCATCAACTCCGTGTGCATGCAGCTCATCCGCTTGGATTGCATTGTCCGATTGTGGGTGATGATTTATATGGAACGCTTCAAAATCGTTTACATTTACACGCGCAATATTTGCAGTTCAAACATCCGGTTACGAAGGAGGTTTTAGAAATTAGTTGCGAACCCGAATTTTAAAATACAATATATGTCACAAGATTATTTTGAAATCAATAAAAAATCGTGGGATGCTCGCGTTGAGCCACATTTGAATTCTGAGTTTTATGAATTAGAAGCATTTAAAGCAGGAAAAAATTCATTGAAACAGATTGAATTAGCTTTGCTTGGCGACGTAAGTGGAAAGAAAATTTTGCATTTACAATGTCATTTCGGACAAGATTCTATATCGTTAAGTCGAATGGGAGCGAATGTGACTGGAGTAGACCTTTCTCCTAAAGCAATAGATGCCGCTCAAGAACTAGCTAAAGAATTGGAGACAAACACGCAGTTTTTATGTTGCAACGTGTACGATTTAGCTGACATTTTGGACGAAAAATTTGACATCGTTTTTACAAGTTATGGAACCATCGGTTGGTTGCCTGATTTAGATAAATGGGCGGCGATTGTAGAAAATTTCTTAAAGCCGAAAGGCAAATTCATTTTTGTAGAATTTCATCCTGTTGTTTGGATGTTCGACGATGATTTTTCAAAAGTTTCTTACAATTACTTCAATTCAGGGCCGATTATCGAGTTGGAAGAAGGAACTTATGCCGATAAAAGTGCGAAATTGAACAACGAATACGTGATGTGGAACCACGATTTTGGTGAAGTTTTGAAAAGTCTTTTAACTAAAAATCTTCGATTACTAGACTTTAAAGAATACGACTTTTCGCCTTATAATTGCTTTGCACACACCGTTAAAGTTGCTGATGATGTTTATCGTATTCAACATTTGGACAACAAAATTCCGATGGTTTATTCGTTGGTGATGGAGAAGAATTAATTATTTTTTTGAATGAAGGTTGAATGAATCTTGGAATCAAAAAAGTGACATCCTATTGATTAAAAAAATCATGAGTGAATTATTTGTCTCTTCGCTTCAGTTTAATAATAATGTTTTCCAAAAAGCTGAAAAGTCTCCCTTTGTTAATATCATTCTTTGTTTTTGTGTGGTTTTAAATCGTAGCTTTTTTACCTTTGTTTTATGCGCAATTTGATTGCCTTCTTTAGAAGGTTTAGGGTCTTTTTATTCTTTTTATTTTTACAGATTATTGCATTATCTATTTATGTGCAATATCTGTCATTCCCTAAAAATCAATATCTTACAACAGCAGCATTTACAACAGCTAAAGTTTTAGAAGCTGAAAATGAAATTACAAAGCATTTTGCGCTTTCAGAAAACAACACTGCCTTACAAAGGGAAAATGTTCGTCTTCGAAAAAAATTGCCTCAAAGCTTGTATAGAATTGACCGCAGTTTATTAAAAATTAACGATACTGCTTTCAAGCAACAATACAGTTACATTCCTGCTACATTGATTAATTCAACAGTCTCACGTCGAAATAATTATTTCACTTTAGACGCTGGGAGACAACAAGGAATTCATCGAGGAATGGGTGTTTTTTCTGATAAAGGAGTCGTTGGAATTGTGCACAACACAAGCGAACATTACTGCGTTGTAAAATCGGTGCTTACAAAAGACATCAACATTGACGTAACGATTGAGCCAATTGGTTTATTTGGTCTTTTGAAATGGAATGGAAGAAATCCACGCTACGGAAATATAACGGGTATCTCAAACGATTTACACATCAAAAAATGGTCGAAAGTTATTACACGAGGAGGTAGTGGTATTTTCCCACGTGGACTTACAGTTGGCAGAGTAGAACGCATTAAAGTAATCGAAGGCGAACCAGTTTGGGATGTAGTTATCAAGTTCTCTGAGAATTTTAGAACTTTGCAACGTGTTTACATTGTGAAAAACTTAATGATAGAAGAACAGCACGCTTTAGAAAATCAAATTCCGCCCGATCCCGAAGAATAATAGATGAATTCAATTACCAAAAACATAGTACGTTATGTGCTCTTCACAATCATTCAAGCATTGATTTTCAATCGTTTGGAAATTGGATTTGGCATTCATTTAATGGTTCATCCTTTGTTTATTATGTTGTTGCCTTTTGAAATCAATGTATTCGTTTTGATGCTTTTAGCTTTTTCAATGGGAGCAATCATCGATGTGTTTTCAAATACTTATGGACTTTACGCATCCTCGCTTTTATTGATGGCTTATTTTCGACCAATTATTTTTAAATTCTACAGTCCAAGAGAAGGCTACGACCCTTTGAAAGAGCCTTCAATTGTAGATATGGGAAGTAGATGGTTTCTCTTAGTTTTTGGATATCTGTTACTAATTCATCATTTTTGGTATTTTTTGATTGAAATTTTTAGAATTGATGAATTTTTATTTATCCTTCAAAAAACGATATTTAGCTTGATTGCATCTTTTCTTTTGTGTTTACTCATTCAGACTTTCCTTATTAAAAAATCGAGTGCCAAATGAATTTCGATGGACGCAAGTATGTAATCATCACTTTTATGCTTCTTGTTGGAGTGATTTATACTGTGCGTATCTTTTACATGCAAGTCATCGATGATACATGGACTTTACGCGCTCAAGAAATAGCTGAAAAAAGACAAGAAATTACACCGCCACGAGGAGTAATGTTTGATAGAAAAGGAAGGAAAATCGTTTCCAATCGAACGTATTACAATTTGATGATCTGTGAAAATGATATCAAACACCTTGACACAGCAGCCTTTGCGAAATTAATCGGCTGGACAAAGCCAGAAATCCGAAACAGGATTTATCAAATAAAAAAAGGAGAGGGAACGTATACAAATCCGCAAAATGGAAAAGTGACTTCTAATTATCAAAGCATTCGTAAATATCCTTTTATCAAAGAGTTAACTTTAGAGGAAATTTCAAAAATCGCCCCACATTTAGAAGATTTTAAAGGATTTACAGAACAAGTCACCAGTATGCGAAATTATCCGTTTGCAAGCGGAGCAAATATTTTAGGCTATTTATCGGAAGCAACTCGTGAAGAAATCCAACAAGATCGTTTTTATAAACCTGGAAATAACATTGGTCGTTCTGGATTGGAACGTTTTTACGAAAAAGAATTGCGTGGCATAAAAGGAATCAAATACATCGTTACTTCAGCGATGAACAATGCAATTGAATCGTATGCCGATGGAAAATACGACACCATGGCGCGACAAGCTCCTCCGCTTCGTTTGGGAATGGACATGGTGATTCAAGCTTATGGTGAAAAATTAATGCGTAACAAAAAAGGTTGTATTGTTGCAATTGAGCCTTCGACAGGAGAAATTCTTTCAATGGTTTCGGCGCCTTCTTTCGATCCAAATTTGTTAGTTGGAAGAAGAAATATCAGCTTGAATTACCCGAAATTAGCAACAGATCCTAATATGCCTTTGTTCCCTCGACCGTTGCAAGCTGAATATCCTCCAGGTTCTATTTTCAAATTGGTGCAAGCTTTAATTGCCTTGCAAGAAGGTGTGATTACTCCTGAATCTGCTTTTCCTTGTGATAAAAGTGTTGTTGGTTGTCACCCTGGACATAATGCAAGAAACGTTGCTGAAGGAGTTCAATATTCGTGCAACCCTTATTTTTACGCCGTTACAAGACGCATCATTCAACAAAAAGTAAAAAAAGGTTTGTATGCAGACGCTGAATATGGACTTAACAAATGGTTCGATTACATGCAAAGTTTTGGTCTTGGTAAAAGTCTAGAAGCTGATGTTTCAGGTCAACGGCCAGGAGTCATACCAAATGCTGCCTATTACGATAAATGGTATGGTCACCATCGTTGGGCTTTCTCAACCATTCGTTCGATTTCAATTGGACAAGGAGAAGTGAAATTGACACCGCTTCAAATGGCAAATATTGCTGCAATCATTGCGAATAAAGGTTGGTTTTACACGCCACATTTTGTGCGTTCCATTGGAAAAAAAGGAGCACTTCCACCATACCGTGTGAAACATAGAACGAAAGTTAATCCCATGCATTTTGCTCCTGTGATTGAAGGAATGCGACGTGTCGTTAACGAAGGTGGTGGTACTGCCAGATCGGCACGATTGGACAATATAATCATTTGTGGAAAAACTGGAACCGTTCAAAATCCACATGGAGAAGACCATTCTGTTTTCATTGCTTTTGCGCCGATGGATCATCCAAAAATTGCGATTGCAGTATTCGTTGAGAATTCAGGATTTGGTGGTACTTGGGCAGCACCGATTGCAAGCTTGATGATCGAAAAGTATTTGACGAAAAAAATCAAAGACAAAGCGAAAGAAAAACGCATTTTGGATGCAAAACTTTCGAATATTAAAGAACTTCCACAAGCCATAATCGCACCTGTTCAAGAATGAGAAAAAACGATTCCATAATTGCTCAATTGGATTGGCCTTTGTTCATCACATTTATCGTGTTGTTGGCATTTGGCGTCTCAACGGTTTATTCTGTGGCTTATAATCCAGAACACCCAAACATTTTCAGCTTTGAAGAAAAATATGGAAAGCAAATGATGTGGTTAGGTGTTGCCTTGTTTTTGGGCTTAATCGTTTTCCTGATTGATTCTGATATTTACCGAAAATTCGCTTTTCCAATTTATGGATTTACTTTGGTTTTATTAGTAATCGTTTTATTTATGCCAGCTATAAATGGAGCACATGCTTGGATTGGTGTTGCTGGTATGGGAATTCAGCCAGCAGAATTTTCCAAAATTGCAACAGGTTTATTGCTCGCAAAATACATCAGCGAACTGAGTGTGAAACAGCAAACAATCAGTAATGTTGTGGGCGCAAGTATGATTTTGTTAGTTCCAATGGCACTTATTCTGAAGCAACCCGATGCTGGAACTTTTGTCGTTTTTACATCGTTTCTTTTTGTCATGTATCGCGAAGGTTTGACCTTTGACCCGATTATTTTGAGCGTTATCAATTCATTTCCCGGAATCAAAATGAAACAAACATGGGTTGGGAGTCACTTTATTCCGATTCTATTCGTAGCTGTTATTCTAAGTGTCGTTACCTTATTGCTTAGTAATGTCGAAATCAATTTATTTTTCTTCAAAGCTTCAGGCTATATGGGAGTAATTGTAACACTTATCATCCTTGCACTCGTGGCTTATTTGTTTGTTCGACAATTCGGTTCAAAAAGAGATCATTCAAGAGCTGGAGTGATTATTTTAATTGGTTTGATATTGGGTAGTGCTTTGTCATTCAGTGTTGGAGCGAGCTTCAGTAGTTTGGCACCACACCAAAAAGTACGCATCGAATTATTTCTCGGATTGAAAGAAGATCCAAACGGTGAAGATTATAATAGAAATCGTGCAATGGCAGCTGTTGGTTCAGGTGGTTTGACTGGAAAAGGATACAATAAAGCTTCAGTTTCGAGTGTTGAAAGTAATCACGTACCTGAATCAGAAACCGATTTTATTTTCTGTCCGTATGCCGAAGAATGGGGTTTTATCGGTGTTGCCGTTCTAATTTCACTTTACATGTTTATGTTACTTAGAATTATCAAAATCGCGGAAAGACAACGTGCGGCATTCAATCGCATCTATGCATATTGTGTGGCAATGATTCTATTTTACCATTTCGCTATTAACATCGGAATGGACATTGGATTGGCTCCCGTTATTGGAATTCCATTACCATTTTTTAGTTATGGAGGCTCTTCAATGATGTCATTTTCAGTGATGATGTTTATCTTATTAAAATTGGACAGTCAACGAAAAGACGTTTTAAGATAATGTTTTTAACTTAGCATTTAAAATTCGCAATGACAGAAGCGATAAGTAACTTTAACAACGAATTATTTTCCATCGGATTTCCCTTTGGCTAAAAAAATTAATTATTTACATGAAAAATCAGAATGTATCCTTAAGTCCTGAAGAAAACAAAAAGTTTACTCGAATTTTTTGGATAATGGCACTTCTTCCATTTGTGTTTGTAACAGCACTTTTCCTTTTGCAACCTGAGTCAAGTTTACCTCCTGTAGAAATGTTGGACAATCCACCGGAAGTTCAAGCATCGTTGATTATTGCTAAGAAAAATGAGAAAGAAGACACAGTTATTGGTCGCTTTTGGTTGGTCAACAGAACTAGTGTGAAGTATCGTCAAATTTCGCCTTATGTTTTTGACGCCTTGATTGCAACAGAAGATGAGCGCTTTATGTCGCATTCTGGAATTGATTTTCGTGGATTAGCGCGTTCAATTTTCAGTTTAGGTTCAAAAGGAGGAGCTTCAACCATTCCTCAGCAATTGGCGAAATTACTTTTTACCTTACAACAACGTGAAGAAGCAGACATTGCACGTGCAAAAGGTGAAACATTGGCTGCAAAAGTTGGTGGTTTCTTTGGAAAGTTTAGAAGAATCAACGAAAAAGTAAGAGAAAACATTATCGCAAAACGTTTGGAAGAACGCTACACGAAAGAGGAAATTATTACAATGTATTTGAACCAATTTGATTTCTTATACAACGCTGTTGGTATCGAAAATGCTGCTCGTGTTTATTTCAATAAATCACCAAAAGATTTGACAAAAGAAGAAGCGGCAATGTTAGTAGGTATGTGTAAAAATCCAGCTTTGTACAATCCATACACTTACAAGATCAAAAACTATCGACGCTACATTGCGGATGATTTAGGGATTTCATCGAAAGCTGTAACCAAGGCCCAAATTGACGAATATAAAGGCAAAGACTCCATGCGTACACTTGATAGACGTAATCAAGTTTTATTTCAGTGGATGAGAAACAGTGAAGATGAAAACGATGCTTTAAAAAATAAATTAACGAAAGAAGAATTCGATCGTTTGAAAGTGAAAGAAGTGGCTGTTGATTTTAAATCTTTAGATCATAAAGAAGGCATGGCACCATATTTCAGAG
>RFNX01000439.1 GCA_009926905.1 Flavobacteriales bacterium | reverse complement strand
ATATTACGCAGAACTCAAAAGAATGAATGAATCGTGGGGCGAACAACCTTCCGATTATCTTTCGTTGGTTTTGAAAATGCCAGATGTTTTGAATCAGCAAACGGTTGAATTAACGGACGACGAGAAAACGTGGTTATTGGATTTAGTGAAAGAAAGCTGTAAAAAATTACAAGATTTTAGAAAAACAGAAGGACAAGCGTTGGAACAAGAATTCACCAATCGCATTGAAGAAATAAGAACTTTATTGTTTTCAGTTGCAGATTTTGAACAAGAACGCATTTCAAATGTTCGTGAGAGAATCACAAAAGCTTTGAAAGATTTGGAAGCAAAATCAATGGATGAAAATCGTTTGGAGCAAGAAATGATTTTTTACCTTGAGAAGTTGGACGTTTCAGAAGAAAAAATGCGTTTGGCAAATCATCTGGACTATTTTTTAGAAACGATGATTCTTCCGTTATCAGGAAAAAAACTCGGTTTCATCGCACAAGAAATTGGACGTGAAATCAATACATTGGGAAGCAAAAGCAATCATGCAGAGATGCAGAAATTGGTAGTTGAAATGAAAGACAAGCTCGAAAAAATTAAAGAGCAAGTTCTGAATACATTATAATATGAGTGAGCTAAAAAATGGTAAGTGTATTATTTTTTCAGCGCCATCAGGAGCGGGAAAAACTACAATTGTTCATGCACTTTTACAAACAATGAATAATTTGGCTTTCTGTTCTGCCTGCAGTCGTGAGCCTCGAGGAAATGAAGAAGATGGAAAAGATTACCATTTTTTAAGCGTGGAAGATTTTAAGGAAAAAATAAAGCAGAATGCATTTATAGAATGGGAGGAAGTGTATCAAGATATGTTTTATGGAACCTTGAAAAGTGAAGTAGAGCGCATTTGGTTAGAAGGAAAAACAGTTGTTTTTGATGTAGATGTCGTTGGTGGTTTGAACTTAAAAAATATTTTTCAAAAACAAGCTTTGTCTGTTTTTATCAATCCACCGAGTGTTGAAATTTTGGAAGAACGTTTACGAGCAAGGAAAACAGATAGCGAAGAAAAGATACAATTGCGCTTAGCAAAATCATTACAAGAATTAGAAAGCGCGGAGAAATTTGATGTTATCATCAACAACGAAGTTTTGTTTGAAACAATAGATGAAGCGAAAAAGATAGTCAACCAATTTATAAAAGCATGAAAATAGGCTTGTATTTTGGGACATTTAATCCCATTCATGTGGGACATTTGGTGATTGCTAATTTCATGGCGGAATACACCGACTTGGATCAAGTTTGGATGGTTGTTACGCCACAAAACCCATTGAAAGATAAATCGACTTTGTTGGCTGATTTTCACCGATTGGCATTGGTAAAAGAAGCAATTGATGACAATTTAAAACTCCGAGCTTCCGACATTGAATTCCATTTACCAAAGCCAAGTTACACAATTACCACCTTGACGTACCTCAAAGAAAAATACCCCAACGATTCTTTTGCGTTAATTATGGGCGAAGACAATTTGCGTACGTTTCACAAATGGTTCAATCACGAAATCATTTTAGAGAAACACAAAATTTACGTTTATCCACGCGTGCTGACCATGCAAGAAGAATTAGAGGTAGTGGCAATGAGTGCCGATTTAATCAACGATTACAAATCACATAAGAACGTTGAGTTTTGCGAAGACGCGCCCGTGATGAAAGTTTCTTCTAGTTTCATTCGTCAATCAATTAAAGAAGGCAAGGACGTTCGTTATTTGCTCACAGAACCCGTTCGCAAATACGTGGACGAAATGAATTTTTATAGATAGGTTTCATTTTTTTTGATTTCTATTCTTCAAGTATCAATTTCTTCTCAAACTTTAGCGCATAAAAAAAGGGAACCGAAGCTCCCTTTCCTTTCAGTAAAGAAATATTATTGTTTGATGAATTTTACTGTTTCAACACCACTCGCGTGCGTTACGTTAACAAAGTAAATTCCAGCTTTCATTCCTGATAAATCAAAATTGAAGTTTGAAGCGTTAGCTACTGCTTTAGAAGCAACAACTTTACCCTCAACGTTTGTAACTTCAACTTTAGAAGCTTTCATTGAAGCTGTAATTCCATCAACTGAAATAACATCAGTTGCAGGGTTTGGAGAAACTAAGATAGGATTGATAACTTGCTCAATTGTTCCACTAGTACCTACAACAATTTTATAACCTGTAAATGAAGTTGGTACAGAAGTTTCACCAAGGAAAGGAACTTGAACAAGTACGTCAACATTGATAGTAATATTGTATGTTCCAGCTATAGCATTAGGACCATAAACATTTGCACAACCGTTTGCACCACCAGCATAAGAACAATTTGCAGCGTTACATGCGTATTGGTAAGTTGTTGGCAAACCAGCTACACTAGTTACTGAAAATCCGTTAATTGGAGCACCAACTAAAGAAGGGTTTGGAGCTAATGAAGCAGGAACCTCAGAAGGAACTTTAAAGTTCAAGTCTGTTGAATAAGCTTGATTAGCACTTGCAGCAGGGAAATTTACAATTGTATCAGGCCAAACTCCGTAAGTAGAATCAGCATACTGAGGATTTGGTGTACAATTTTGTGCTTGAACACTCATTACTGCAACAACTGCAGTAGCCAAAGAAAGTAATAGTTTTTTCATAAAAAAGTTTTAAATATTGAGGCAAATGTACAAAATTTTAATGATTAGACTAAATTTGAACGAAGAAAGTGATTTTCGTAATTTAAACTTAATCTTTGTGCGTTATATTTCGATTCCTAACTTAGAAAAAATGTTTCATCAAAATCCTACAGAAAATGTAGAGATGTTTTTCGAAGCGTTTCATAAAAACCCAGTAAATACTTGGGAAGAAGAAGAAATTAGGAACTTTATTGATATTCAAAATCATTCTTCTAAAGTATTCAATAGCTGGATTGAACAACATTCAGATTTAAAGGAATTGTTGATTTCAAACACCACTAAAAATGAATTTATTGACCGACTAAAATGGAAGGAACATTTTCAGTTTGAAGCGTTTCAAAAATATATTGCTCCATTTTTTTTAAGTTTACTAGAACGTAAATTAGAAACGAAAGCAAATCGCGAATGGGCAAACATTTTTTCTTATTTTATTTTGATTGAAGAAGAAACGCGCTTTTATCTAGAACAATCGCTGTATAAAAAAATTGATGAGGACATTGAGAATAAGTTTCAGCATTTGAAGAAAGAAACAAAATTTGAGGTCTTTCAAAGCGATGTTACTTACATTTTAAGTGACGATATTTTGCAAATTCACAATGGTCTAGGTCGTTCTTCGCATGCTTTGAAAATTAATTTTGTAGAGAAAGTATTGACTTTGTTCAAGCACCGATTATGTACCGCTAAACTTGCAAATTGGATGCTAATACAGCTTGATAAAATGAAATTAAACGAGCAGCAATCACAAAGTTTGCAAGGAATTAAATTAGCAATTAAGTCAGGTGAATTTACTTTCAAGTACAACGAAAACGCAGGTTCATCTAAAATTTCATTGAAAACGGGATTCATAATTGTTACGATTTTTGGAATCATTGCGATAGTTTTCTTCAGTTTGACAACGGATTTTTCTCCACCTCCTCAAATTGTGCATGAAGGTTCAGCATTGACTTATTTTTCAGTGAATGAGCGCAAAGAAATCGATTCTATTTTACGTTCGATGCAGCCCAAACCAATTCTTGAATCGGATACTTCTTATTACGGCGCTGGGGCTACTGTTTTTCTTAGAACAGCCTTTGAAAATTCTATCGTTGAAGATTTGTTTCGCGATTTTGAGAAAGACATGGAAATGCATTATTCTGCTTTGTTCGATTCAAGTTCTTTTATTAAAACAAGCAATTTTTCTGACGAAATAATCACTAAAACAAAAGCTTTACTTAAGCGAAAAAATGGTCGTCAAATCGAAATGAATAATTCTTCTGAATACACTATTTTGGTAATTTGCTGGGAAGAAAAAGCAGTAGGAGAAACATATAGTTTACTTGTAGCACCTCATTCGATTCAAACTTTTCTAGCAAATGAACAAGAGCATTTTATCATTTTACCTGGTATTGGTTTCAGTAAAATTCCTTCAAAAAACAGAAATGAATTCAAATTATTAAAAAGTCATTTCAGCAACATTGATTTCAATTTTGAATACGCCTTGCAACAACAATTTATATTAGATTCACCGCACGGAAAGAAAACTAAAATACTTCTCGAAGGAAAAAAAGGCGATATTTTTCAAGTGACCGACTTGGACGGAAGTTTTAAGCAGATTTGATTTCGTTTAACTTTTAATTTCTAATTACCTTTAGCAAATTTACTTATGCAACGCTTCGGACTGATTGGCAAAACACTTTCACATTCATTTTCTCCTGCTTTTTTTGAAAATTTTTTTCGTAAAAACAACATTGATGCTAGCTATGAATTGTTTGAGTTACCAGAAATTTCTGCCATAGAATCCGTTTTTAAGCAAGAGATTTCAGGATTGAATGTTACCATTCCATACAAAGAAGCCGTCATCCCTTACTTAGATGAATTGGATGAGGTTGCAAAAACGATTGGTGCTGTAAATGTTATTGCTTTCAAAAATGGCAAAAAAATTGGTTACAATACAGATGCTTTTGGTTTTCAGCAAAGCGTTAAGCCATTTTTAACTTTTAAACACGAAAGAGCGCTCATTTTGGGAACGGGTGGCGCATCGAAAGCAGTTGAATATGTTTTTAAATCCATTGGAATTGATGTACTTTATAGTTCTAGGAATCCTGAAGGAAAAGCAAAACATTTTTCTTACGATGACATCAATGAACACATGTTGAATGCCTGCAAAGTAATAGTGAATTGCACACCTGTTGGAACTTACCCAGCAATTGATGAGCAACCGCATTTCCCTTATGAATTCCTTACATCGGATCATTTAGTCATCGATTTGATTTACAATCCAGCGAAAACTAAATTTTTAGAAAATGCTGAAACACAAGGTGCAATGATTTTAAATGGTGCAAGCATGCTCAAAGAACAAGCGTTGAAAAGTTGGGAGATTTGGGGTACAAAATAATTCGATGAAGTAAGTCGTGTGATTTTGTTTTAAATGTAGTTCATTTCTTGTAAAGCAATGAATACTTTGGCACATAAAGAGTCAGTAAAATAAGTTTTTGTAAAATGCATCAGCTAAGTTTCCTTGAATTGAAATAGGAATTTGAATACAATAGAAACTGTTTTCTCAAAGAGCAACTTGTCATTCGTGAAGAAAAGAAAAATTCTTTGTTTTTACGACAAATATTGGCGATTTACAAGTTTACATTTGTAAAAACAGCACTTCAAAATCAACAACTATGACCGAACAAGAAATCATCACAAAACTAGAAGAATTAAGTACTCAATTAGAACAAACAATCGTTGAAAGAAAGTACGAACTAGCTGCATCTTTGCGCGACGAAATCAGAAAATACACAGAACTATTGGAAGATTTATTGAATAATTAAGGTCTTAACGTCCTAATCCCGATAGCTATCGGGACCTAACATCCTATAGTCCTGTAGTCCTAACGTCTTAATGTCCTAATATCCTAATATCGTTCTCTCATTCCCTCGTTCACTCATTTCTTCATAAAATCTTGATGTCCTAACGTCTTAATGTCCTAACATCCTAACGTCCTAATATCCTAAAACCCCTTCTCCCACTTCAAATACTCCACCACGTTTTCGTTCAAGTAATTCTGATATTCGATTCGGATGAAATAACAAGCGCTAGCTAATGATTGATCCACTTCTACAAACGATTGATTGGAAACAGTTTTCGACCAAACTTCTTGTCCAACAGCGGAATAGATTCGAACAGTAAAATCGCTTATTGCATCCTCAAAGGCACGAATTGTTAATGGTTCGTCTGCATAAGTTGGATTTGGATAAATTGAAAAATGAGAATCATTGGCTTGATTTAAGAAAAATTCCTTGTCAAAATCGAATAGAAAAAAACCATTGTTTCTATCCGAAATCAAAATACGACCACTTGGCAAAAGTGCATTGATCCCCCATGCTCCCCACATCGAAAAATTATTGGTTTGAGCATTGTCAATATAAGTATCATAAGCTCCAATTTCCATCGGCGGATTGTAGCGCAAATCGTAAATTCGTAAACCGTCGTTATAATATGCCACGAAAGCAAACTCATTGGTGCACTGAACGTTGTGTGGGGTTTTATTGTATGGTTCATTCTCGGTTCCAAAAAATTGTTGTACTTGCAAGGAAAAATCGCTTTTTAATTTGCATTTTTTTAGTTGTAAACTAGCAGTTTCATCTGCAAAAACATACGTTTCATTATTCGGTGCAAGCCAACCTTGATGATTGTAGCCTTGTTGCGGATAGACCGTCAAATTGTTCAAATAGCTTGGATTACTTGGGTTCGTAAAGTCGTAAATGCGAATACCATTGTAACCACAATTTAGAATCGCGAGATTGTTTCGCACAAAGATATCGTGCACTTCAGGAATGTCATTTGGTCCTTCCCAAAGTAGCGTTGGTTGAACAGGATTTTCTAACGAATAAACGCGCAACGGAACCATTGGAAGTTCGGCGTTATTTTGAACGGGAGTCACTAAACATAAGTAAAGTAAAGCATTTACTGAATCTACAAATAAATTATGAACGCGACCAAAAAGTGCATCTCGATAATCTGCAACCAAATGAACCGAATCGGGTAAATATGCTAAATCGATGATTTGAAAACCACTCGTTCCTTCATCGCAACTTGCATAAGCATAATGACTGTACGTTTTGAATTCCCTTGTGATTGCTTGCGAAGAAACGAATCTTCCCGGAACAAAATCAATGAATTTGAACTTGTTTTCATCAGTTAATTCAAAAAAATGACTGCCTTCTGTTGAACCAATGATTCCATATTCTTTGTCATTTTGTGTGAAACCCCAACAACTACTAAAACGTACTTCAGAAGAATTAGTGAGAATAGTATCCGAAAACCATTGGTCCAATAAGGTGACATTTTTAATTTTTTGTGTCTTTCCAGTGAATAGAAATAGCAAGCAACAAATAAATAAAAGCGAAGTTTTCATTAACACGAAAGTAAGAGAAATTTAGTACTTGTTTGACTTTTAACCTCAGTTCGATTAATGAAATTTTTTCCTCAGTTTTAATGCAGTTTTTTTATCCAAATCATCTTTTTCACTAACTTAATGTAAAAAAAGCAATGACAAAAGAAGAATTAGGACCTTGGGGTGAAGAGTTTGCAACTAACTTTTTACTCCAGAATGGCTACAATTTAGTACAGCGAAACGTGCGTTTTAAGCGTTATGAAGTGGATATTGTAGCAGAAAAAGACGACGTTTTGGTGGTGGTGGAAGTTAAAACTAGAAATACAGCAGAAATCGGTGAACCATGGCGAGCTGTAACCAAAAGCAAACAAAGACAAATAATAACTGTCGCAGACAATTACGTGCAAACAAATCAAATCGATAAAGATGTTCGCTTCGATATCATTTCAATTGTTCACAATACATATAGAACAAACTTAGAGCACATTGAAGGAGCCTTTGATACGTTAAGGTAATTTCAAATTAATTAGTTCCGATAAACGCATTCCATTTTTGGGATTGCTCCGTATTCAATACACGTGGCATTTTATTTTGACCACCAGATTTCCCCAACGATTCCAAGAAATCATAGAAGAAATGCGTTGGAACAATTTTTATAATTGGTGTTTTGAGGTTGTATTTTCGAACATACGCATAATCGTCGTTTAGTTCACAAAGTTTTGTGTCAATAAAATTAGTTACTGTTTCAACATTAACTTCTTTGTCGATTCCTAAATACCATACGTGTCGCTCTGCTTGAATGTCTGCATAAATTGTAAACTCATTTACAGATATGCCTTTTTCGCTATTTAATGCCATCAAAGCTTGATTGATATTATCCAAAGAAAGATGTTCGCCACATAAACTTAAGAACTGTCGAATACGTCCAGTAATTACAATTTCACGTTCTTCGATGTCCACAAAGCGCACCAAATCTCCAATCAAATAACGCCACAAACCAGCATTTGTAGAAATCACAAGCGCGTAATCAATTCCTGCCTGAATTTGACTGATTGTCAATGCATTGTGTTGGTCTTTCAAGCGGCCGTCTTCGTTAAAATAATCGGAATTGAAAGGTATAAATTCATAAAAAATTCCGTTGTTCAGCAAGAGTTTCATCCCTTTGTGTTTCGGCGACATTTGATAAGCAAAATAACCTTCCGAAGCTAAATACGTGTCGAGTAAATATATTTTTTTCTTGCTCAATTTTTCTAATCGCTCGATGTAAGGATCCATAAAAACCCCACCATGCACATACACTTGTAAGTTCGGCCAAATGTCGTGAATGGAATCCAGTTGATAATGGGCAACGATTTTTTCCATCAATAAAATGCACCAACTCGGAATTCCCGCGATGATACCAATATTCCAAATGGGTGCTTTTTCGATGATTGCTTCCAATTTTTCATTCCAGGTTTTAAGGTCTGTAATGCGTTTACCAGGTTTTGTGAAAGGAGTGACCACAAGTGAAGTATGTTTTCTTAAAATCCCACTCAAATCGCCTTCGATGTGTTTAGCAACTTTCGTCAATTTAGTTGAACCCCCTACGGTCAAAAGACTACTTCCGTAGAATTCTTCTGGTAAATCTAATTCATGTAAAACAGAAAATTGGCGCAAACTTGTTCGTTGAAAAGAGCGTATCATTTCAATAGTAACAGGAATACGTTTACTGGGAGAACCTGTTGTTCCTGAGGAAAGTGCAAAAAATTTAATTTTCCCCTTCCAAGTATGATCTTTGGCACCATCAATCGTTTCTTGTAGCCATTCCTCTTTAAATTTATCATAGTCAGTTAGTGGCACATATTTTTGATATTCTGAAACGGCATCCGCTTTTTTCAAAACATCGTGAAAGGAATGAACGAAACCAAATTTAGTATTTTTCGACTGTTCCAATAGCATTCTTAAAACTTCCAATTGGTATTTGTATTCAATACCTTTTTTTGCATTTCGCTTGTAACTTATTGCGGTTGTTCTTTGAATCAATTTACCAATTATCGCCATCTTCTAAAATTTATTTAAAACTCGTGTTTAATTACAAAAATAAAGCTAAAAAATCGGCTTTTCTTTGTGAGTTTCTCTTAAATTTGCAAAAACCAAAATTTATGAGCGTTAAAACTTTTATTGTTCCTCACGACTTTACGTCCGTTGCAGACATCGCTTTAGAGCATGCAATTGTTTCAGCTAAACCTTTTCAAGCAGTTATTCAGCTTTTACATGTTGTTGGGAAAGACACACAAATTAAAGAAGCAACTGAGAAATTAGAAGCTGTAGTTGAAAAAAATAAAGATTCAGGAATTGAAATCGTTCCAAATGTTCGTATTGGTAGTATTTTCGAAGACATTGGAGCGTTTGCTGCTGAACATCAAGCCGAATTAATCATAATGGGAACTCATGGAGCACATGG
>RFNX01000388.1 GCA_009926905.1 Flavobacteriales bacterium | reverse complement strand
TTATAATGCCGCCTTCTAACTGATGAACGTTTTTGAAACCACGGTGTTTGAACCAAGCGGAAGCCTTTTCACAACGAACGCCACCTGTGCAATACATCACAATATTTTTGTCTTCGTTTCCTTTCAAATATTCTTCTTCGATGAAAGGTAAAGATTCTCTAAATGTATCAACGTCAGGCAAAATCGCTCCTTTAAAAAATCCGACTTCTGATTCGTAATGATTTCGAAAATCAATCAAAATAGTATTCGATTGAGAAGTTAGTTCATTGAATTCCTCTGCACTCAAATGTTTTCCTTTATTTGTAACATCAAACGTATCATCATTCAAGCCATCAGCGAGAATTTTATCTCGTACTTTGATTTTCAGTTTCAAAAACGGAAATTCAGCTTCGGAATCGTCCACAGCGAAATTCAAACGAACACCATTTAGGAACTCGATTTCGTACAACTCTTCTCTAAATTGACTGAGATTTTCAGTTGGAATTGCGATTTGTGCATTGATTCCTTCTTTAGCGACGTATGTTCTACCAACGACATCTAATTTTGACCACATTAAAAACAAGTGATCTCTGAATAAGCGAGGATTGACAATTTTTGCATATTGATAAAATGAAACAGTAACAAATTTATGTCCTACTTCACGCAAATGTGCCTCTAATTCCTCCTTATTTAACGTGTTCCACAGTTGCATGCTATGTTTGATTAAATAATTAGTGGCGCAAAGTTAAGGAAGAAAAACAAATTGAAACAAATTTTATTCAAATGCCATTTAAAATGTAGAATTGAAAATGTAAAATTGAGAATTTATGTTTGTTATTTCTTCGAAAACAGTTTTATAGAAATCTTCTTCGAACTAAAATTGCAACTAGCAACTTTATGTTCGCAATTATTATTTAAGACTACCCTCCCATTCCTCCATTCACATTAATGACCTGCCCAGTAATGTAATTTGTGTTTTCGTTCAATAAAAATGAAACAGTGTGTGCAATATTTGAAGATTCTCCCAATTTTTTAGAAGGAATTAATTCGAGAATCGAAGCTAAAAAATCGCCCGTCACCTCTTCAATCATTCCTTTATCCATATAACCTGGCGCAATGCAATTTACCGTAATTCCTGAGTTTGCTAATTCTACCGCCATCGTTCTTGAAAGTCCAATTAATGCACTTTTACTCGCTGCATAAGCTGAAGTTCCTGCGAAGCCTTTTTGTGCCACGATGGACGAAAAGAAAATGATTCTACCAAAATTTTGTTGACGCATTTGAGGAATAAACGCTTGGGACATTTGAAAAGGCACAGTTACATTTAAATTCATCACTCGATTCCATTCTTCGGAAGGAATTTTCCAGCTCATTCCTGCACTTGAAACTCCGAGTGCGTGAACGATTGCATCCACCTTTCTAATTGAATTTGCCAAAGCTGAAAAATCGGGGTTTTGCTCAAAATCGATTACATAAACTTGAGTTGCATTTGGAAATTGAGCTACTAATGCTTCCAATTTTGCTTTGTTCTTATTACACAAGAGGTAAACAAAATAGCCTTCCTTCAACAATTTCGTTGCAATTTCGATTCCTAAACCACCTGATGCACCACTCAAGATTACCTTTTTCATCACATTCCTAATTTTCGATTGACCAACTTATTCAATGGCCATTTAACATTGTTTTGCTTCAAAATTAGATAATTCTTGTCAGTGGCTCCAAACTTTTTATTAAAACTTGCCAAACCAGCATCGCTCGAACCTCCAAAATCCAAACAATTGCAATTCAAAGTATAATCTTGAACCACCTTGTCAAACAAAGCCTGCATTGCTCCTATTTTCTTTCCTTTTTCAGTCACAATTCCTTTCAAGTACAATAAATCTTTTCCTTTTTGAATGAAAAATCCAATAGCAACAATCTCATTTTCAAACGAAATGGCTTCAATAATTCCTGCTTTATTTTCTAAAGCGTTCAACATGAGTTGCTCTAAACGGCTATAAGTTTCATCTGTCAAATGCTTGAATTGCGTACCTTTTTCCTTTCGAAATAAATCAATAAGAACTCGAACATCCGTTATTTCAGTAAAAGCGGCATTTGATTTTTTAAAGTCTTTTAGTTTTCGCTTCGTATTTTCAGAATATTTTTTTAAAACTTGGTCATATTCTTCTTTCAATTCAACAACCTGATAAACAAATGATTTCGTTTTACAATCCAATTTTTCTGCCAATTCTAAATAGTCATTTGTTAAAGTCAATTGATAGAAATCCAACTTTGAAAAAATGTATTTAAGAAATTCTAATTCATTTTTATTATCTGTTCCAAGCACTGAAAAAGCTCGCAAAAACAACGGTTGCAATGAATAATTGAATGTCATTTTTTTTGAAATTGAAACGGGAAAAACCAACTCATAATCACCTAATACGAATGCTTCCCAATTTTCCATTACAGCATCCAAATACCAAAGCGACATAAAAATGGCATTATCAGAAGTTTCTAATAGTGCATTCCATTTCGTTTCTAAAATTTCAATTCGAGGAATTAATTTTATTTCTCCAAGTCTCTCAGACATACGATTTGGTGTTTTTTTGAAAGTTTGGAAATCAATTTATCTAAATATTTCAATGAAAATTGGGTACACGCTTTTGGATGTCCAATGATTACAATGCGCTCCCATCCGCGTTTTTCAGCATCTCGAATGGCCTTTTCAATTTGCGTTACAAAATACCCGTCAGCACTGACGCACAAATGATTGTACTTCGTTAAAAAATCTTTTCTAGAACCTCCTCCTTTTGCAGGACTTCCATTTCCTATAGATTTGTGTTGACTTGGAAACAATCTTCCCAAAACAAATAGTCTCCAAAAAAACAAAGGAGAATACGTTTGAGCAGCAATTGGAATTTCAGTAAATGAACCATTTTTATCTTCTGAACATTCATCAAATTCAAAATTCCATTTTTCTTTCAATGGCGCTTTTGTAAAGTCGTATTGATAAGGATGCGTTTCGTTTTTTCCTCCCTGAAAAATAGAGCTTTCGATGCGAATTGCATGCTTTTCAAAAGACGATTTATGCCAATCAAATGGCTGAATGCACCAACCTCCTGCTCGGTAAGAAACGATTTTTTGTAGTGTTAAAGATTGTAATTTATCAATGTATTTATCAAAAATCACAGGAACTTCTTCCTTTGAAAAATCAGCTAATTTATAGCGTTTCAAATCAAATTTCCAACCCTTGTTCCAAACGGCATCTTCCCAATGCGGATGAATGTGCAAACCTGTTTCATGTCCTGAACTATCCCAATGTTGAATTTGGGCTTCAATTGCTTTTAATTCAGTTGAAAATTCAGAAATTTCTTGTCCTTTTACAAGTATTCCAGTATCCACAAAAAATGTAAATTTTGCTTGGTATTTCTCTGCAATTTCAAGTAATCTTTCTGTCGGATAAATCATGCATTTCTCCACCGAACCGCTTTGTTCGCCAAAAAACAACTCATAATCCCATGTGAATGCTATTTTCAATTTTTTCCGTTTGGTGTGTACATGGTAATGCCTTTTTCCTGATAATTTCTAAGCATCGAATCGAACATTTTTTTAGCATCAAACAAATAGCTTTCTGCTTTACCAATCATAACTTTTTCACAAACTCCTTCTTCAATAAATCTTGGAATTAGCTCGTCGCATCTGCGTTTTAAAGAATATTTAGGATTGTGAACTTTCGTTTCAACTTCGTGAATTGTTCCTGTTTCATCTTTAATTTTTGTCTTAAAAACTTCTGAATAATAAACGGAAAAACAAAAGTCAACAGCGTCTTCTAATGTATGTAAACTCGTTCCGGCATTCGCTAAAGTTACTCCCAAATATAGAATTTTGCCATTTTTTTCTATCAATCTATAAAAAGGTGAATTCGCCGAATAAGGTGTCAATTCTTTAAAATGTCCAGCTGTTAAATACTCGGCATCAGGTCCAAAAACACAAACCGGTTCTGTGGCATTTAAACTGCGCTTCACTCCTACTCGTTTTCTGAAATTTTCAGTAACGGATCCCAATTTGGAAGGCGTATTTTTAACATCAAAAATTTCGTTTTGACGAATGAAATCTAATTGTAAAAGTGCATTTGGAGAACTTGGCATCAGTAAATTTCCAGTTTTACCAACGGCTTCTAATAATGCGTCAACAATCGTTTCAGCTCCATTTTCAACGTAACCAATTTTACTCAAGCTCGAATGCACCAACAATGAATCACCTTCATTAATTCCAATTTCTCGAAATTTTGCCATTAAATCTGTTTTTGTTAACACATTTCCACTTTCTTTTTGAGAATTTAAGGAAGCATTTTTTCTATTTTTCTTGAGTTGCTTATAATAATCAAAAATAAAAGAAGGTAAAATAGATTTGGCAATCACTCTAAAATCGGTCATAATTTGTAAACGCGTTTAAAGTGTTTTTGTTGAATAATTATTCATACAAACAGAATCGTCTGTGTAGAGAATCCGAACTATTT